>NZ_JACGVF010000098.1:0-207825 GCF_014077085.1 Colwellia sp. MB02u-9 | reverse complement strand
CAAATTAATATACATAACTTAATATTAACATTCAACACGTTAATTTTACTTTTTGAATATAGCGATGTAGAAAGACAGATTAAATCCCACTTTATACATAAAAGCGGGATATGAAGCTAAACTGTACATATATACAGTACACCTTAAAGATTAATAAGGAATGATTATGAAATCTGAATTTCTCTCGCATATCAAAGAAACTATGTGGACAGAATGTTTCGCCAAGTCGTAAACCCAACGAACATATACAGCTGATATTTTCCCCTACTTGATATTGCAGCAAACGAATCTCATTAAGCTCGGTTTTCGCTAATTCAGTTTGACGTTCATAAAGATTATAGCTGCGTTGACTTTTAGGAATTTGAACCTTACTCGAAAGATTGGCGCTATAAACCCTAGGTTGCTGTAGTTCACTAAATTTTAGACGAAAAAAACCGCTCATCTTTCGATTAGCTGTTTTTATAATTTGGCGGAGAGATAGGGATTTGAACCCTACTCAAAGGATTGGCGCTATAAACCCTAGGTTATCGTAGTTCAGTATATTCTAGACGAAAAAAAACCGCTTATCTTTCGATTAGCTGTTTTTATAATTTGGCGGAGAGATAGGAATTTGAACCTTACTCGAAAGATTGGCGCTATAAACGCTAGGTTGCTGTAGTCCACTAAATTCTAGACGAAAAAAAACCGCTTATCTTTCGATTAGCGGTTTTTTATAATTTGGCGGAGAGATAGGGATTTGAATCCTACTCAAAGGATTGGCGCTATAAACCCTAGGTTATCGTAGTTCAGTATATTCTAGACGAAAAAAAACCGCTTATCTTTCGATTAGCGGTTTTTTATAATTTGGCGGAGAGATAGGGATTTGAACCCTAGAAGGGCTATAAACCCTTGCTGGTTTTCAAGACCAGTGCTTTCGACCACTCAGCCATCTCTCCAATGTTCAAAAGCATTGCTGCTTCAGAACGGGGCGAATAATAGATACTGTTCACTGCTTTGTAAAGTGCTAATTTAGCTTATTAGGCTTTTTATTTGATTTTTATTGTTAAGTGCTTAATAAAGCATCAGATGGTGGTTTTTACTCGCCTTTTTTCACGTTTATCTCATTTTTGCAGTGCGCTTAACTTTCAACGCATGAATACGATTTGTAACAATCGTATTCATCAGTAATTGCCGCGGCAACTGATATACTGTGCTATTGCCATTTTCCCGGAGATATTGTGCCTAAATCAAGTCAATCAGTTGCTGACCGAAGTCTTTTAAGTTTAACCTGGCCCATTTTTATTGATCTATTTTTCATTTTCATGATCAATGTTACTGACGCCTGGTTTTTAAGCCGTATATCTGATTCTGCAGCTGCGTCAATAGGTGCTGTTATGCCTATTTTAGGCATTGCCTTTGCGCTTTACAGTACTATGCATCAAGGCGGTAGTAGTATTGCATCACAGCGTATTGGCGCTGGAGATCATAACAAGTTAGCTGCAACTTATGGTGTGCTGTTTGCCATTCTGCTCTTTATCGGTATTTTATTAAGCATTGTCATGATGGCTTTTGCGCCTCTCTTCGCACAATGGATGGGTTTAACCGATGATATGGCAGGTATGGCGAGCATATACTTAAGCACCATAGGTATGGGCACTGCGATATTAGCCGTACGCTTTGCTGCCGCCGCTGTTTTAACCTCTCAAGGTAAAACACATTGGAATATGTGGTCAACTTTCGTCATGACCATAGTCAATATATTATTTAACTATCTATTAATTGACGGAAAACACGGCTTCCCTGATTTAGGAGTACAAGGCGTTGCTTATGCGTCGGTCATCGCTTGGGTTATCAGTTTATGCTTTACCCTTGTGATCATTATTAAACATTTACATATCAAGATTACTTTACCCAAGCGCTGGCTATTATTTAAAACAGATAGTGCGCCCATCTTAAAAATAGCACTACCATCGGTGTTAGAGCCCATGTCGTGGCATCTAACCCAAATATTGATGACAGTTATGATTGTCACTATGGGTGAGCTTGCTTTAGCCACGCGCATTTATAGCTTTAATTTACTTTTTACCGCTATTTTATATGGCTTTGCTATCAGTTCAGGCGTACAAATTAAGGTCGCCCATTATATTGGTGCTAAGCGTTTTGAAGAGGCTGATCAACAACTGATGTTGGGACTAAAGCTAGGTATTGCCGGCGCGATGTTTTTTGTTTTCACCTTATTGGCATTTTCTGACCAGTTGTTTGCAATATTTACCAGCAATATTGAAATTTGGGCGTTGGGCAAGCTGATATTGATTATTGCCATCATTGGTGAATTTGGCCGAAGTTTTAATCTGATTGTTGGCGCATCATTGCGTGCGTCTGGCGATGCACGTTATGTGTCAATGGTTGGCTTTATTATTATGTGGTTTATGGCCTTACCCTTAGCTTGGCTTTTAGGATTACATTATGGCTATGGTTTAGTGGGTATTTGGCTGGCAACCAGTTTAGATGAATGTATTCGCGGCATTATAGCCTTAAAGCGTTGGAATACAGGAATATGGCGCAGCAAAGGCATATATGTTGCCGAGATACCTGCACCACTGAGTATTAATAAGCGTACTGATGACCCAGAAGTTATTAATCAGGAGATAACACAACAGCACAATGTTCAAGCATCAAAAACTTGATAAAACACTTGATAAAAAAAGCCCGTATCATTATTAATGGCTTTCATGTGTTGGTGACAAAGCCCATTATTGCCTTAATTACAGCGAGTAAAATGACACTTAATAAGCAGGCTATTCAATATCTCCGTCATCATTCTCGTACTCGCTCAACATTTCATCAAAATGATCGAAGTCGATGAAATCTTCATTAACAACAAAGGTATCAGTCACTTTATAACAGATACTTGCAGGCTTCGAATAGTTTGGCACCACATCATAACTAAAAACAGAATAGTATTTGGCTATATTGGCGTTACCATATTTATCGTAGGTATACTGGTCTTTTCCCGCATAGAGCTTAACCCCATCGAATGGTGACATAGGTGGATGAAAACAATTTCTCACCACATAACAACCAATAAAATCTTTATCTTCTGGGTTATCCCAACTCAATTTCACCAATGAATTTTCAATCGTTAGCGATAAATTAGTCGGTGATGACACGGCATTTTTACGACGTGTGACATAGTTAATCATTAGACTCGGTTCGTTATTCTTGTCATTGCATGACCAGTCAATAATAGCGTCACGTTCTTGGGAGATCGCCGTCGGTCTGATAATGAAATAGACGGGCTTTCCTTCAGAGTGAAGCCGTTCCAAATCCTGACGACAATAGCTGTCAAAAATCAGATAATGCTGGGCACTTTTTTTAAGTTGTGTGTTACTGATTTCATAACCGATAAATTCAATTTTCTGTCGATTCTTGACGCTAACATAATCCAGATCTTTAAGCTCTGCCAGTTCAATCGTAAAGCGAATATCTTTGTTAGTATTAATACTGTTTTTATTCTGCATAACAAGATAGGCCTCAGTGATCACCGTTTCCTGGGGGTCTGGTAACTGATCCAATGTAAAAGCCATTTGACCATAAACAACCCCCCCTTCACTGTCAAACCCGCAGCTCAGACAATCTTCGTCTATTTTGTGCATTGAAATGGTGTTTAACACTACCGGCGTTAATCTTAGCTCTGTGGGTTTCGCGCGATAAATAATATCAAGGAATGGTCGATAATGGACCCCACCACCAAATGGACCATAACCAATATCAAACTGCATAAGCTGAGATTTTTGCCCTAAGGGCAATGTGTTTGGTCCCTGTATTCTAAACAGAATACGACCACTCGTAATTTGATTTTGTAATAGCGCGCGCTCAACGCCGTTAAAGCGCCATTCTTTCCATATACCTTGTCTGAGATGATCAGACTCAATGGTTTGCCCTAAGGTAAGTAAAGGCACAGCATTTTGTACCTGATTAAAATCAGAGATGTCTTCCAGCGTATTAGCGTCAAGTATCGAAATACTCCATTCACCATAGGTTTCAATTTTGGCACCCACTCTATTCATCGGATATAAAGAAAAAATGGCCGATTTGATGGTTAGCTCAGGAGATAAGTTTTTCAGTGAAAAAGCAATTAAGCCAAAACAGATCCCTTTTTTACTAGAAACACCAATAAACATAGAATTTCGACCAAAATGTTTTTTATTGGCATCAAAACTATATTCGCCAAGGTAACCAATATCGCTTTTGGCCGGGAGTAAGGCACGAGAAAATTCATCCGGCGCCAACTTTGTTTTTAACCTGATTTCGGGACTAAACGGTGAGTTCAGCATATTGCTGGGATCAATCGCGTGAAGATTATAATAATACATCTGACCGCTCTTCAATTGAATATCGGTAAACTCGACACTATGAGTGATCGCAATCAAATTCTCTCTTGAACAAGCTGATTTAGAGGTGTCACTGCGAAATATTTCAAAATATATCGCTTTATTTTCCAGACCGTCCCAACTCAAACTAACGCTATCAGCAGTGATATCAGTCACATTGAAATTTTCAATACGCGGTGGCGCCTCTTTAACGTAATTTCTCACTGTTCTGAAAGCAAGCAACAAGGCCGGAATATTTTCATCAATCGATTGCGCCATATATTGCAAATAATCGGGAATATTTCGGCTACCCACTTCAACCACTATGCTCATTATTCCTCTATCATAATAATACTCTCGGCCGCTACCGTGGATCAAATTAAACGGTGGTTTTCCTCGATGAATACCGTATTCTCGTCCGGTAACTTTCCTGATTTCATTGTTCATGTTGGCGCACAACACATTCAAATCAGTGCCTTCAATTTCTTTCTCGTGATTGAATTTATGCGCAGGGAAAAAAACATTACCTTGTGAATGATAATCAAGAGCAACACGAATATTGGGGTGAGTCTCAACAAACACTTTGATGGCTTGAGTTTCAGGCTCAGAAAATGCGGCTGGACCTGAATATATCGCCGAACTGGTATCCGTTCCTTTTTTAAAACGCACGCCAAAATTACGATTAAGGTCAACACCAAAGGTATTGTCGCCGTTGTCCCTCCTATTTTTGCGCCAAAATGAAAAATGGGTATGCGAATATTCAAAACCGTCAGGGTTAAGACAAGGCACAATATAAAGACTACTACTATTGAGTGCCGATGCTAACATCGGATGATATTGATGGTTATCAATAATATATTGAATAAACTTTATCGCTAACTCATTGCCAATCCACTCGCGCGCATGAATTGAGCCGGTATAAAGCAAAGCCGGTTTATTGCCCGCGTTACTCACATCATTGGAAATTGTTGCCATCATGATGGGGCGTTTTTCCCACGTTTCACCTATGCTATTAACCTGAATAAGATCAGGGTATTCGCGCATCGCATTGGCCAAAAATTCACAGGTTTGCTGATAAGTTGAATATTGTTTTTTCATAATAGAGGGCCATTTTATTTTTCAATCGAATAATATTACTGTTATTCACTGCTAACAGGCAGTACCGGCGGCAATTGCTTGTCTTCTCTGCCTATATTTTCCAAAGGTGATAAATCACTCTCCTGTGCATCAACTGATTGAACAGCCACTGCAGAGGTTTTATCAAGGCTTGGTTGATAACGCGCATAATTATCTTGATAATTCCAAACATCACTCGGCCATTCTTCGTACTGATTTGGCTCAGCATTAAGTAATGGGGAACCGTCTGCACTTATTTTGTCGAAGGTTTCACCACTATCATTGACGCTCTGGTGACATTGTTTTGAAAAACTGATGTGGCGCATAGTGCGAAGCAAAGCAGAATTTATTTTCCCTAACTCTTCCCAGTTATAAAGCGGGATATAAGGCTTAGAAAATTGGCCTGAAGACAAACTCCACATCAGGTATTGGCCTATCCAGTCTCTGATATAAGAAAATGCGGCAAAAGCCGTGGCGCATTCTAAAATGCGGTATTGACCATCTTTTCCTACGGCGATATCACATGCCCAAAATTCAGCGTTAGCTGCTTTTGATGCCTTAACCGATAATTGCAAAACTTTTCGGGGTACTGCTTTATAATCCATGGAGCCACCTTGGCTCGTGTTGGTTAGCCATTTACCTAGCGGGGGTCTGCGCCAAAAGGCACATACTGGTTTGTGCCCGATTAACATCACCCGAATATCTGCTGCCATCGGGATAAAGTCTTGTACGTATACGGGGTAATATTTTTTGCTCTCTAAAAGTTCACAGGCCTGCGCAAATGAATCTACTTTGTGAACGAAATAGCCGCCATAGTTAGAGGGGCCATAAGATTTTTTGATGATTAGCGGATACGCTGACTTAGACAAAAAATCAAAGGCCTTTTGTGGTTGGTAAAAAATATGCGTATTAGGAATCGGCAGTGCATATTTTTTACAAAACCGAGTCACATTTTCCTTCGATTTATTTGAGAATTGGCTATCTAGGGAGGGGATAAATTGTACTGTTGGTAACGCGCGCGCAATTTCACGAAAAGTCTCATAAGCAGTCGCCGGAATATTACCGATCAATACCTCAATTTCTTTACTTTTTACCGTAGCAATAAAGCGTTCTTTGTCTTTACCCCAATGATAAACCACCTTTTCTATTTTATCAGGCCAGCCTTTAAAATTAGAGTAATCAAAAAAACGCTGTACATGGTCGAGATATAAAAAGGCAATTTTAGGCAATGTATTTGGCAAGTGCTTGCTCATGAATATTTCCTATAGCATTAAGTTTAACTTTGCGTTCGATTAAGTTGACGATTTTCTCAATTTTTAGCGCATTAAAATCCAGTCCAAATTTTTCTTGTTCCGGTGTGGCAAAGGCAGGAATACCGTTGACTTCCAATACCACAAATTGTTCGCGTTCTCGGTCATAAATCAGGTCAACCCCTGCAATATCTAAGCCTGTTAACCTAGCTGCGCGTAGCGAAAGAGCGGCAATTTGATCGTTTAGCTCGCGTAAAATTATAGAACCACCACAAGAAATATTTGTACGCCAGTCGCCTTGGGCTGCTTTGCGTCCGTAGCAACCCACAATTGTCCCGTCAACCACGTCTACTCTAAAATCTGTAAAGTCATTGTCTATCCATCTTTCGAGATAAAAATAACCAGGCTTAGTCTCATTCAATAACGGTAATAATCGTTCAAACTCGGCTGCACTTTCAATGTTAATAATACCCTTGCCGCCCCAGCCGTTAGTGGGTTTAAACAGTGCTTTGCCACCCCAGTTACGCAATATTTCTCTGGCCCTTTCCAACTCTTGGTGATGACATAATTGATAATTAGCGGTTGGGACACCATGTTGATTAAGTAAATGAGAGGTTCTAAACTTGTCTTCCGACACACAAAAAGCTTCAAAGCTGTTAATACAAGGCACCGTCATATTGAGCGCTTGGTAGAGATAAACTTGATAATCACTCTGCTCACTAGCGTTATAGGAAAAGTAGAGATCTAGGTTTGCCATGTTCACCTCGCCAGAAAATATATGACCATTATTTGCATAGCCATTTTTTAAGCTCAGATTATTAATCACTGCGATCCCGTTTTGATTTAGTTGCTCAATAATACGTTGTTGTATTACTTCCCCACCGCCATTTCGGTACATCCACATCCCAACAGTGTAATCAGTCATATAGTTGCCACTCAGCAAAGTTAATCAAAAAAATAAACGCTTATATCGTTATCAAATATCAAGCTTAGTTCGAACCGTTATTAACCTCATCTGAATAATTATAAATTAATTAAGCGGCAACTAATTTGACAAATGTCAGGGTGAGGGATTATTAAATTTTTTAACCTTTACCCTAAGCGGTCATTAGTATTTTTATCGCCTATATTATTGACCAATAAGGAACCACATGAAGATTAATCTAGATTTAAAAGCTGGCACTGAGCCAATGAAATTGGACGGATCACATTATGATTTTTCGGAGCTCGCAGAACTCATAAAAATGAACTCCAATACCCACAACAAAAAAGGCGTCGATCTTTTAGGTAAGCGCTATCAAAGCCTTTTTGAAACATTGGGGTATCACACCAAACGATACCCCAGAAATGATATCGGCGATCATCTGCTATTTAGCTCTCAAACTAAGCGCGGCAATAAACTTTTACTGCTGGGTCACCTAGATACTGTTTTGCCACCAGAAGTGCCTAACCTGTTTAGTGAAGATAAAGATTGGATCTACGGACAAGGCGTCTGTGATATGAAAGGCGGCATTCATGTCGCCATTTGCGCCCTTAGGGAAGTAGCGAAAAGGCATGGAAGTATTGCTAATATCGACGTACTGCTAGTGAGCGATGAAGAAACAGGCAGTGATGATAGCCGCCAGATTACCGCCGTATTAGCAAAAAGCTATCAGGCCTGTCTGGTATTTGAAGCCGCAGGTAAAAACGGTGAAGTGGTGGTTGGACGCAAAGGAGTTGGCACTTTTGCTATTGATCTTAGCGGTAAAGCCGCGCATGCCGGTAACAATTATCAACAGGGTGCTGATGCTAATTTAGCGGCAGCAAAAATGCTTATCAAACTCAATCAGCTGACCAATCTTCTACAAGGCACAACAGTAAATGTTGGAAAAATTAGCGGCGGAATCGGTGCCAATACGATTTCACCCAATGCACATTTGCTACTGGAAATTCGTTACAAAACACACAACGAACGAGATCGTTTACTCGCTGCAATCAATGGTATCGTCGCAGCCGAGCAGGTAAAAGGTGTCACCGCCAAATTGTCTGGTGGTATTCAACGCGACGTTATGCAAGCTAACGATAAGCAAGCTCAATTTCTCGCCAAGCTAGAATCTATTTTAGGTGAGAAATTACCGACAGAAACAAGAGGCGGAGTTAGTGATGCCAATATTGTTTCAGCCGCGGGCGTAGTGACACTTGACGGTTTTGGTCCCTTTGGGGAACACGACCATACAAAAGACGAGCGAGCATGTAAAAAGAGTTTCGTAAAACGTGTTCAACAAGTCAGCCTAATTTTACTAGAATATAATGGTGTAAAAACTAATGTTTAGTGGCACATGGAGCGCATAAAGCCCTTACCTTTGCGCCTCTTCATCGGCGATTTGTTTACTTTTATTTATTCTCAACGCTAAATACAAGTCAGAATGAACATAAATGCCCTCGCTACCTGATTTAATATCTGCGTTTTTAAACCACGCCAGCAGTTGGCGTTTTCTACCGGCAAGTTCAAGGCGTACCCCGCGCTTTTTAAAGATAGTATTCAAATCTGCCAGCATGGCCATAACACTTAAATCTAAATGGGTGAAGCACGGCACCGCGTCAATAATGACACACTCAATACCATCTTTTTGTCGGGCATATTGCTCTAATAACCTACGTTTAAAAAAACTAGAATTAAAGTAGGTTAACGGTGAATTAAAACGATAGATGAAAACACCGTCTATCGCTTTGGCTTTATCGCTGGTATCTAAACTTCGCACCACACCATTGATATCAACACCAAGTATATTGTCTGTCGGGCGCATTACGGTACGAATAAATTGAAATAAACCCAGTAATACCGCCAGCGTAATACCAGGAATAACACCAATAAACAGCACCGCAAATAATGTGATTAAGGTTAAGTAAAATGCTTGCCGGTCTTTTAATCTTAATCGCCATACCGCTTTTAAATCTAAAAGATGTATTGACGCAATGATCAATACAACACCCAATGCAGCGCTAGGAATAAACTCAAGTGGCGCTGTTAAAAAAATAGCAATAATGGCAATAATAATCGCCGCTATAATAGAGACTAATTGTGTTTTACCGCCATTGGCATCATTCACTGCCGTGCGAGAGTCTGCGCCGCTTACTGCGAAGCCTTGTGATAAAGCAGACGCAAAATTTGCCATGCCCAAGGCCATAAACTCTTTATCTGGGTCAATATCGTAGCTATTTTTTTCAGCAAAGCTGCGTGCGGTTAGCATCATACTCACAAAGCTGACTATCGCTAGGTTAAGTGCTGGCATAACTAGCCCACGAATAATACCAAGATCAAAATCAGGCGCTTTAAATAAGGGTAAACCACCTTCAACAATACCAATGGTTTTTATCTCAAACTGCTCTAAATTAAAAAACCATACTAACGTAGCTGCAAAAGCGATGGCGAACATAGAAGCGGGAAAAGTGGGTTTTAAGCGTTTGATAAGAAAATAAATGCTGACAGTAAATAAGGCCATTAATAGCGTTGGCACATGCGCTTGCGAGAGATAATCAGGCACGCCCCCTAAACGCTCAAGCAGGTACCTTTCGTCAAATGTAAAACCAAAAACTTTAGAAAACTGACCCACAATAATGGTAATGGCGACACCATTTAATAGTCCCATCAAAATAGGTTTGGATAAAAAATCTGCCAATACGCCAAGCTTAAAACGACTGGCAATTATGCACCAAAAACCTGTCATCGCTGTCATGGTGATCACTAATTGCCAATGCTTAACAATGTCACCTGCGGCTAAAGGCGTTACCACAGCGGCAATAACCGCACAGGTCGCGGCATCAGGGCCAACAATCAATTGCTTGGAGGTGCCAAATAGCGCATATATGATCATAGGTAAAACACAGGAATATAAGCCAACAACAGCATTAACACCGGTCAGCTGTGCATAAGCGATAGCAACCGGTAAAGCAACTGCTGCAACCGACAATGCTGCTTTTGCGTCATCAGCTAGCCATTTACGCTGATAATTGAACAAAACGTTCAAGCCAGGCATAAAGTTATATAAACGTGAAAACAAAGCCGTTTCCTTACTGACAAAGTGTGTGTTTAAATAATAGAGTGCCTAAATAATAGAGTGATAAGACACTTAATATAGCGAATATAGGGTCTAGACACTCCTGACTGCTTTAAAAATCTCATTAAGGAATGAAGACAAAAACAAACGTATAAAGCATTGAAACCTAGATAAAAAACTTGTCAATAAATCAGTTCATAAAGCCACTAACAACCAATTTTTATCACGAAATCCCTTAGCCTTTAATCGTATAATAACCCTTAATTGATAACGAAACTGTTACCGGTTGTTGCGTGGTGTTTTTCCAATACCAACCGTGAGAGCCTTTAAAGGGTGTCGTTAGTGAACCTTGCATATTGTTTGTGGTGGCAATTGAAAAGCTTTCAAAATATCCCGTTGTATCCCCTGCTGGCTCACCGTGAAAATCAAAATAAAGTGCTGTAACACCCGATGTCCACTCGTACTCCACATGGGCATATTTATCCATATATAATTTATATTCTAAGCCTTTGCCTGCAGGGATAATAATCTCAACGTTATCACTGCGTAATAGATCATTTTGTTTACCTCGCTCTACGATCAAGGTTGGCGACTTTTCTGACGCTTCGGCTATTGCCGTTAGCCCTAATGCTTTACCACTACCCGTTGGGTCAATATTATATTCTGCGGGTAAAATGCAGGTGATCAGTAGCGTTATTGCCACTAAAAGCGCAATAGCAGTGGCTTTAATTAAAGTTGTCGTGCTATGTACAGGTATATTAAATTTATGCATGTTATATCCTAAATATCTTTTTATTTGTTTTATTGATTTACTTGATACGCTAACAACTCGCTAAAATAGCCCAAAGTTGATGGTACTTTAATGAGCGTAAATCACTCACGCTAACTGATAAAGTAGCCTGTGAGTTGTAAACCTATCAGCATAAAGCCGGCGCTTATTAGCGCGGTATTGGTGAAGGTTGCAAAGCTTAAATAGCTACTATGTTTACGCCAAAAACTTAATATGATTAACACCATGGCAAGTGCTAAAAGCTGACCTATTTCGACCCCAAGATTGAATGAAATAATATTGCTCACTAAGCCATTACTGGGTAACTGAAATTCTTGTATTTTAGTGGCTAAACCAAAACCATGAAATAAACCAAATACTGTTACAGCAATTTTAGTGTTGGGTTGGTAGTTAAATAGCCGTTGAAAGCCGCCTAAGTTATCAAAACCTTTATAGACCACAGATAACCCGATAATGGCATCGATAATATAGGGATTAATTTCAATCTGGCTAAATACGCCATAGAGCAAAGTTAAACTATGGCCTAGCGTGAATAAGCTGACATAAAGCAACACGTCTTTGCTGCGAAATAAAAAGAACACCACACCAACCAGAAATAATAAATGGTCATAACCTGTTAGCATGTGTTTTGCGCCAATATAAATAAATGGGAATATTGCGCTCCCTTCATTAGCCTCTAAAAACTGTTTTGTAACATCATCTACACCGTGAGCCAACAGTGAAAATGACGAAAAAAGTCCTGTTATTATTAAGAGTAAAAGTATAAATTTTTTACGGGTGTCATTCACTGAGTGTTCCTTGTTACTAGAGCTTGTTACTAGCGTTTTTATTAAATATGTTATCGCCGTGTTATACACTAAATTTGTATCTAAAGGGAATATACTAAATAATAGTTTCACCTTTATAAATAATTTGATCAACCCATAAGCGAATTTTCCTAATAACGCGCTTTTAATGCCTGTTATTGTTGATAATAAAACGCTTATTAAAATCTTAGGTTAACTACTTTTAATGCCCATGAATGATACCCTGCAAATGATCAGCTTAGTTGATCTATCTATTGCTTTTATCCCCGTTGTTATTGCGCTGGCTTTTTTATATTTATGGTCACTCAATGTAAAACAAGCGAGCTATGCCCTTTCACGTATGCTGATACAGTTATTATTTATCGGCTACGCACTAAGCTACATTTTTTATTCCGACAATGTGTGGTTAATCACCTCAATTTTATTAGCTATGGTCAGTATTTCTTGCTGGATTGCCTTACGCACATTACCTGAATATCGATTAGTGCTGTTTAAACAAGGTTTTATTGCCATATTATGTGGCGGTGGCTTTACTTTATTGGTGATCAGCCAAGGCGCATTGTCTTTAAAGCCCTGGTATCAAGCACAAGTTATTATTCCACTGGCAGGTATGATATTCGCCACCGCGATGAACAGCATTAGTTTGTCTGCAGAACGAATATTTTCAGAACTGGATAATAAAACCCCCTATCCAATAGCACGTAAACAAGCACTTAATGCGGCGACAATACCCGTCATTAATTCATTATTCGCTGTGGGTTTAGTCTCATTACCCGGCATGATGACAGGGCAAATTCTGTCAGGGATTTCTCCTTTAATCGCCGTAAGATATCAAATTATTGTCATGTGTATGATTTTCGCCTCCGCCATACTTTCTGCGGTAATATTTTTACTGTTATCAGAAAAAACCATTAAAAAAATTATCAAAAAAAAGCACAGCACCCAAGTCTAACTAGCTTGCTAATTACCTTATTATTTAAAAAACCGAATCATTTGAGGCGAATTATTGATAAAAGTACCATTTGAAACTACACTTAAGTTGGTAATAATAAGGTTGGCAATAATAAGATTAGCGACTTTTATGGCACATTGGTTTTATCAGGAGATCTAAATGAAGGCTGCAAATAAGCAAAATCAAGCACCAAAAATTAACAGCGCCGTGGCTTTTAAACTCGGTAGTAATATATTAGAGAAATGGCAATGCAGTGCTAGCGACAAGCAAGCTATTTTAGGGTTGAGCAAAAGTAGCTATTATCGTTTTAACCATAATGAAAGCGCTAGCCTTTCTAACGACCAATTAGAGCGTATTAGTTACATTGCTAATATTCATCAAGCATTAAAAATGGTTTTTTCTAATCCTGACAATGTTTATGGCTTTATGGCAATGAAAAATGATAATCCTTACTTTAATGGTCATTCGCCACTGTCGCTGATCTCAAGTGGAAATTTTGGCACCTTATACGAAGTTTTCAAACGGATAGACGCCATGCGTAACGGGCAGTGGTAAGGTGAAGGCCAACACTAAAAAAGTAAAGTTGCTGAACAAAATTGCCTTTAGGTTAGTAAACTCAAAATTTCCTCCTATGACGCTTTTTGATGATGTGGTCAGTCAAGAAGACTTTGCAACGGTTTACGCTATTCAAGCGCTAACCAACCCAAGAGTGTTAAATGAGCTTGGCGACTTATCACTACTATCAAGTAATGAAATTCCTTTTGGCATTGATGGTGTAAATTATGTAACCGCGCCTTTTACCCATATTAATCCTGAAGGCTCACGCTTTAGCAATGGTGACTTTGGTGTGCTTTATCTTGCCGACACGATTGATACCGCCATTAAAGAAACCCTTTACCATCAAGACAAGTACTTTCAAAACCTGCAGGGTTTACATTATGACACTGTGGATATGCGTTGTTTAAAAGTAACCTTTAGTGCAAGTGTTGTTGATTTATTTCAGGTTAAAGGTATTTATGAACCAGAGGATTACTCGCTACCAAGGCGGCTTGGCGCAGAGCTTAAAAAGAATGCTCAGCAAGGTTTTCAATATTACTCGGTAAGAAATCAAGGTGCCACCTGTTGGGGATTATTTTCACCTATTCATGTCACTGGCGCTATTCAAACTAAACACTTTGAGTTTATCTTTGACGGAAAATCAATGTCGAAGGTTAGAGAGTTATTAGTTCATCAGCCACTGCATTTAAGCTAGCTTATTTTTAATGCCGGGTATGAGTTGATAGCCATGCGCACTGAAGATTAACACCTGATATAAGGTGAAAATGGTTATGTATTGCTATTTAAACAAGACATAACCATGAATGACTTAGCGAAAAAAGAGGCTTTCAACGCTAAGTGTTTCTGCTATATTTTTTAGTAAAACATTACTATTTCAAGCAATTAAAAAGCGAAGTCTTCACTCGCTAATGCCATCATTGAATCAACACCACCTTCAATACAAGCGGCGTGTCCTTTTGCACGTGGCAGTATGCGTTTAAAGTAAAAGTTTGCTGTTTTAATTTTTGCTTGGTAAAACGCTTTATCTTCATCGCTATTTTTTAATTTATCTTCAGCCACTGCAGCCATTCTTGCCCAGAAATAAGCTAAAGTAACATAGCCTGCAAACATCAAATAGTCGACTGATGCGCCGCCAATTTCATCTGCGTTGCTCATGGCTTTTTTACCTACGTCAGCGGTTAATTCTTGCCATTGCTGAGAATAAGCCCCTAGTGCTTGAATATGCTCTGCCATTTCTGGATTACCTGCATGCTGTTGGCAGAATGCGCCAATATCAGTCATGAAAGGTTTTAAAATGGCGCCTTTACTGCCTAAAATTTTACGCGCAAGTAAATCTAAGGCTTGAATACCGGTAGTGCCTTCATATATGCAACTTATTTTAGTATCGCGCACTAATTGTTCCATGCCCCATTCTTTGATAAAGCCGTGACCACCTAATATTTGTATACCATGACTGGTACACTCAAAGCCTAATTCACTCAACAATGCTTTAGCTATCGGTGTTAACAAGGCAAGTCTTGTTTCAGCGTCTGCTACTTTAGCTGCATCTTTTTCGGCATGTGTTACATCAACTAACTGTGACAAATAACCCAATAACGCTCGGCCGCCTTCAGCAATAGATTTTTGCGTTAACAACATTCTACGCACATCTGGATGCACAATAATCGGGTCTGCCGGACCATTTGGGTTTTTAACACCGCTAATTGATCGCATTTGCAAACGGTCTTTAGCATAAGCTAATGCCCCTTGAAAAGACGCTTCTGTTGCTGCCGTACCTTCAAGTGCCACACCCAAGCGCGCTGCATTCATAAAGGTAAACATACAGTTTAAACCGCGGTTAACTTCACCAATTAAATAGCCTTTGGCATTATCAAAATTAATCACACAAGTAGCGTTAGCGTTGATACCCATTTTGTGTTCAATAGAACCACAACTTACCGCGTTTTTGTCGGCTATTGTGCCATCATCGTTGATGTTGAATTTTGGTACGATGAAAAGAGAAATACCTTTACTACCTTCAGGCGAACCTGGAATACGGGCAATAACAATATGAACAATGTTGTCAGACAAATCATGCTCACCCGCTGAAATAAATATTTTTGAGCCGGTTAATGAATAGCTACCATCGTCTGTTAATTCTGCTTTGGTGCGCAACATGCCTAAGTCGGTACCACAATGCGCTTCAGTTAAACACATAGTGCCGGTCCAGCTGCCTTCAACTAGCTTTGGCATAAATTGTTGCTTTTGTTTATCAGTACCATGCGCTTCAATGGTAGCCATTGCACCATGACTTAAACCAGGATACATAGCAAAACTATGATTCGCTGCTGACATCATTTCGCTGATCGCGCCATTCAATGAATGTGGCAAGCCTTGACCGCCAAACTCTACACTTTGAGATAATGTAGGCCAACCACCGTCAACATACTGTTTATAAGCATCTTTAAAGCCATCTGGTGTAGTTACTACGCCATCGGTCCATGTACAACCTTGTTGATCACCTATTTGATTAATGGGTGCAATAACCTGCTCAGTAAATTTGGCAGCTTCGCTAAGAATAGCATCAACCATATCTTCACTGGCATCAGTATAACCAAGTTCTTGGTAATGTTTGTTGCAGTCTAACAACTCTTGCATAACAAACTTTATATCTCTAATCGGGGCTTTATACTCAGGCATTTATTTATTCTCCAGTTATTATTAGATACAGTCTTTTTTTAATAGAAATTAACTTTACTACCGTTGAAAATAGCACAGTGGTAGTACCAGTACGAGCAATTAAGTTTTTTAGATTACTTTTAAATAAAATAACCATCAAAAAGTGTGTAACACTTAATTTCTTTAACCTTAACCTCGAACAATCAAGAGTATTCTGGCCATCATGGCTAGTAGTCTTATAATTTTATGTTAATCACAAGACAGTTATAAAACAAATGACTATTTTTTATTACCTACTATTATGTTTTCGTATACAAGAAGTCATCAAACACATCAATAATTTGACTAGTGTCAAGATAGCTTGTAACTTAGTTAACTATCGTTAAGTTTAGTGCCGTTTGTATATCATATATCATCACTACTATATGTTTTTATAATACCGTCTTATTAAAACTATTCATTGGTATTATAAAAACATCGGCTTTAGCATAAGTAACACTACAGCATGCTTTTATGTTGTAAGTTATTATTAAGCTTAGATTCGCATTAAACTTAGCTTCAAGCAGCAAATTAATCATCCGCTATTTTAAATCATTATAAAGGACCTGTTATGTCAGTGATTGCCCTGTTAGAAAAACGCTATTCTACCCGTGCTTATTTGGATAAACCCATACCACAACCATTACTTGAATCCATTTTTACACAAGCACAACAAGCGCCTTCAAACTGTAATGTGCAACCTTGGCAAACCTGTGTAGTGTCGGGTGAGAAGAAAGAGCAGTTAAAAAACGCTCTGATCTCAACCGTCATGAAAGGTGCGGCACCCAATCCTGATTTTAACTGGCTACCTAAATATGAAGGCGTTCATCGCGATCGACAATTTGGTTCAGCGAATGCACTGTATAGTGCTATCGGCGTGACCCGAGAAGATAAGCAAGGCAGACAGCGTGCGATGATACGAAACTGGAGCTTTTTTGATGCTCCTCATGTTGCTTTTTTTACCATGGATAAATATTTAGATATTATGGGAGCCGTTGATCTGGGTATTTATGCCCAAACGCTTTCATTAATACTCGCAGAGCATGGGTTGTCATCTTGTATGCAAGGCGCACTGGGCCAATTCCCCGACCCCATAAAAGCAGCACTTAACTTACCAGAACAGCGTGGCATTTTATTTGGTATGTCATTTGGTTATGCTGATGAAAGCGCTGCCGTGAATAACACCCGAACTGAGCGTGAAGATATGGCCAATGCTGTTACCTTTTTTAAATAATATTAAAAAGCAGAGCAACATTTAATCGCTATATTGCCAAAGAAATATAACGCTATTTTTAATCTATTTAAAATTTTTAAGCAAACGCACATTTTTTTCTGGCGATTTTTTCAGTGCCGCTGATACTATAATGGCAATTATATTAGCAATGGCTAAAATCTTGGGTTATGAGCAAATCGCACCATAACCCAAGCTTATCTTGTTAACATTAGCAAAGGCAGCCGACCGAAAAGTAACAAGTTTTGCTTGGTAAGGCCATTTCATTCAAATTAAATAACTTTAGGAAGAACCGTGGAATTAATCGATTTAGACATTAATGAAAAAATTGCAACAATCACTTTAAAAAATGGCAAAGTTAACGCTATTTCTCACCAAGTGATAGCCGAAATAAATGACGCTTTAGATCAAGCTGAATCCGCAGGTGCTGTGGTTATTTTAACCGCTCAACCCGGTATATTCTCTGCTGGATTTGACTTGAAAACCATGAAAGAAAGTTCAGAATCAGCGGTGGCCTTAGTTACCGCCGGTTCTACTTTGTCTCGTCGTATGTTGTCATTTCCTTTGCCAATTATCGGTGCATGTTCTGGTCATGCTATTGCTAAGGGGGCATTTTTATTACTGAGTTGTGATTATCGTATCGGCAGTTTAGGCAAATTTAAAATCGGCTTAAACGAAGTCACCATTGGTATGACTATGCACCAAGCAGGCATTGAAATAGCCCGCAATCGCATACCCACTAACTATTTAACCCGCTCGGTGATTAATGCAGAATTATTCTCGCCAGAAACAGCAGTTTTAGCTGGGTTTTTAGACACCTTAGTAGAACCAGAACAGTTAATGGCAACAGCGAAGGCAGCTGCTACTCATATGCTGACCTTGAATATGGATGCGCATCACGGTACTAAGTTAAAAACAAGAAAAGATATTTTAGCGACGTTAGATGCGGCAATTGCGCTGGATGCAGCTATGGTTATCGCTTTATAGAAGTTCTTTAAAGTCGGTTGATATACCTGCCTATGCACTTAAATCGGAAAGTCAGTTTAAGTGCATAATGATCATTTGTAGTAAGTCCGATACAGAAACAATCTAGGTGTAAACGTATGATGGACTTCAGTCCATCAGGTTAAATGAAATTTAACAACTTTTGGCATTAATACTGATAAAAAACAATACTCGCTGCCGATGCTTTTTGGCCTATAGCATTAATCACCCGCTTAACGGTTGACGGACTAAAGTCCGACCTACAAAAAATCACCTAAATCTACATTGTCACCCGTAGGCCCTATGTAGGTTGGACTTCAGTCCATCAAGTTAAATGAAATTTAACTGCTTTTGGTATTAATACTCATTAAGAAAAATAATACCTGCTGCCGATGTTTGTTGGCCAATAACATTAATCACCCGCTTAACGGTGACGGACTAAAGTCCGACATACAAAAAACCACCTAAATCTACATCGTCACCCGTAGGCTCTATGTAGGATGGACTTCAGCCCATCAGGTTAAATGAAATTTAACTGCTTTTGGTATTAAGACTAATTAAGAAAAATAATACCTGCTGCCGATGTTTTTTGGCCCATAGCATTAATCAACTGCTTAGCGGTTGACGGACTAAAGTCCGACCTACAAAAAATCACCTAAATCTACATCGTCACCCGTAGGCCCTATGTAGGATGGACTTCAGTCCATCAAGTTAAATGAAATTTAACTGCTTTAGGTATTAAGACTCATTAAGAAAAATAATACCTGCTGCCAATGCTTTTGTGGCCTATAGCATTAATCACTCGCTTAACGGTTGTCGGACTAAAGTCCGACCTACAAAAAATTCCCAAAGCTAGATTGTCACCCTTAGCTTCTCTGTAGGCCCTATATAGATTGGACTTTTTATTTATACTTTCATTAGTCTTTAGCTCACTTCTTTAATAGCACGACCGATACCGTCAACCGTTAGTGGAAACATTTTGTCGTCAATTAACCCTTTGATAATTGAAATTGACTGATGATAATCCCATTGATTTTCTGGTTGTGGGTTTAACCATGCCACCTTATTAAAATGCCCCAAAATTCGTTGCATATAATCAATGCCGGCTTTTTTATTCCAATGTTCAACACTGCCACCCGGTGCGATTATTTCATAAGGCCCCATGGTAGCGTCACCGACAAAAAGTACCTTATAATCACTACCAAACGTTCTTATTATCTCTTCTAGATCAACGGTGTTAGTACGACGACGGCTGTTGTCTTTCCATAAACTTTCGTAAACACAATTATGAAAATAGAAAAACTCAAGGTGTTTAAACTCAGTATGCGCCGCTGAGAATAGCTCCTCACAGGTATGAATGTATTCATCCATAGAGCCGCCAATATCAAAAAACATCAATACTTTTACCGAATTATGACGCTCAGGCTCCATATGCACGTCGAGTAAGCCACCATTTTTTGCAGTAGAGCGTATGGTGGTATTAATATCAAGCTTTTCACTGGCGCCAGTACGAGCAAATTTTCTCAGTTTTTTAAGCGCAAGTTTGATATTGCGCGTACCGAGTTCTTTATCTTGGTCAAAGTTTCTAAACTCTCGCTTATCCCACACTTTTACCGCTCGGTTATTACGATTGCCGTCTTGACCCACACGAATACCTTCTGGGTGATAACCATAGGCGCCAAACGGTGATTTGCCGCCGGTACCAACCCATTTATTACCACCTTCGTGTCGTTTCTCTTGCTCTGCAAGGCGCTCTTTTAAGGTTTTCATTAATTCGTCAAGACCACCCAAGGCCTTTAACTTGTCTTTCTCTTCTTGGCTGAGTTGGCTTTCAAACTTTTTTCTTAGCCATTCATCCGGTACAACCTTGTCGAAAATATCGATCTTTTGCACACCGTCAAAATATTCAGCGAATGCACCATCAAACTTGTCATAATGGATCTCGTCTTTAACCATCACGATTTTAGCTAAATGATAAAAGGCTTCAACATCGGCAAAAACTACGCCTTTTTTTAGTAATGCAATAAGATCTAAGAGCTCGCGCAAACTCACCGGTACTTTGTGCTTTCTAAGGGTTAAAAATAAATCTATAAACACGTTTATTGCCTGTTTCTGCGACTAATAAAAGCGAGCTTTTCGAGTAATGACACATCTTGCTCATTTTTAAGTAAAGCGCCAAATAAAGGAATGATGTCTGACTTTTTATTGATCAATACATCTTGAGCAACATCGTCGGCCACTAGCAGTTTTAACCAGTCAATTAACTCAGATGTAGACGGTTTTTTCTTAATACCTTGCACGTCTCTTAGATCAAAAAACACCTCTAAAGTATGCGCTAACAAGTCTTGTTTTACATGCGGATGATGAACGGCAATAATTTGTTCCATCTCTACTTTGGTTGGAAATTTAATGTAATGAAAGAAGCAGCGGCGCAAAAATGCATCGGGTAGCTCTTTTTCATTATTGGAGGTAATAATAATAATCGGCCGTTGTTTTGCTTTGATCACCTGTTGAGTTTCATAAACAAAAAACTCCATCTTATCAAGTTCTTGCAATAAATCATTGGGAAATTCTATATCGGCTTTGTCTATTTCATCAATTAATAATATCGGTCGTTGTTCTTCTTCAAATGCCTGCCAAAGTTTGCCTTTAATAATATAATTTGAAATATCATTAACCCGTTCATCACCTAATTGGCTATCACGTAAACGCGACACGGCGTCATATTCATACAAGCCCTGCTGTGCTTTAGTGGTCGATTTAATATGCCATTGATATAACTTACAATTAAGTGACTTTGCTAATTCTTCTGCTAACTGGGTTTTACCCGTACCCGGCTCGCCTTTGATTAATAGTGGTTTTTCTAAGGTAATTGCTGCGTTTACCGCTAAGCGAAGTTCGTCTGATGCAATATAATTTTCTGTACTGTTAAACATGGTGTTACCTATAAAGATGATGCCCTGTAATGTTAGGCGTCATTAAAAATTGATGGATTAATATAACTATCGGACTCAATAATTACTCAGACCGGAAAAAGGTCTGGCGTGTCTGCTGATTGCTTTTATATTCACAAAACGCTTAAGGCTAATAATATCGTCTTAAGCTAAATAAGAGCAAACACTCAGTGAGTTTATTTTTAGTATCCTCCTACGAGGCTTCACAAATATTGCAGTTACGATAATGGCTTTTAATTTCACTCATAAATATTGCCTAACTTAATAATGAGCAAATCGGTTAGTACTGCTTGAACACCGATCTACTCACTTTAGTTTCCTTAGATTTAGGTTAAAACTTTTCTTCAAACCATTTTTTAGTTAAACCTATTGTAACCATGCTTTTAAGTTTAAAAAGTGCCATCCAATCCCCGTCTTCAGGTACTTCGTTGCCACAACGTGGGTCTGAACGCTGCAGTGCTCCCGTCATTTTATGGTCGATTGGAATTGGTTCACAACCATGACCTGATTCACAGATAAAGTCCCAAGGGTCACGAGCCGGTACATGACAAGCAAAACAGTTGCCGTCAAAACGGTTTACCACATCAACAAAGCCACGTTTGGCGATTGTAGAGCCATTTTCATTAACTTCAAGTTCAAAAAACTCCCAGTCGCCAGTCGCTGGAGATGTTCCTGACTCTCGCTTAACCATCACTTCTGTAGGCACCAGTTGTACTACTGAGCCTGGAGGATAGATTGCGCCTTCTGGAGTGTTTGCCGCGGCTAAAGTACTTTTTATGTCACCTAAAAGGTTATCGACATAAAAGTGCCTTACGGGTGTCATTTCTCTTATACAACTGAAACTTGTTTCATCGACCTCAACAGCCTTTGTATCTAAAACGCTTCTAGCAACCACTGCTTCAGCCTTTACTGCGCTTGCTTGTGGCGTTTCTGCTTTAACAGATAACGCTGTCAAAGCAGCGAATATCACTAAGCTACGGCTCAAATTAATCAACAATTTTTGCTACCTTCTCATTTCCATATAAATTTAACGCTATAGACTAGCAACATCCTTATTTGGCTATAGCGTATTTTTTCTGCGCGAACATTATCTGCACAAAGGTTATAAACCCACGTTTTATCTGCAGATACTTCTCGTTTGCAGAATTAAATTTTAACGATTAACTTGCCTTTGTTTTTACCCGTGAAGAATAAGTTTAAGCCTGTGATTGCCGACTCAAGCCCCTCTAAAACGTGCGCACGATGTTTTATTTTCCCTTGCATCACGTAAGGGGTCAGCTTGGTTAATAAGGCTGGAATTTCGCCAAAATGATCTGGCATGGTAAAACCTTGTATCGTTAGACGTTTTTTGATGATCGGGATCCAATTTGGCGCTAAGTCAGGGTTTTGTTTTGGATAATCTGCAATTAAGCCACAAACGACAATACGACCATGCGCATTCATTCTTTCAAAGACATGGTGCTGTATTGGGCCACCCGTATTTTCAAAGTAAACGTCAACACCACTTGGGGTAAGTTCGGCTAATTTTTCAGCTAAATTATCTGTTTTATAATTAATAGCACCGTCAAAGCCTAATTCGTTAACAATCCAATCAGCTTTTTCATCACTACCAACCACGCCAATAACTCTAAGGCCATCCGCTTTCGCTAACTGCCCGACAATTGAACCAACCGAGCCTGCCGCACCAGAAACAACCAGGGTTTCACCACTTTTTGGCTTACCTATGCTGTACAAACCTTGTGTGGCGGTTAAGCCCGGTAAAGCAAATACCGATAAAATCGCTTCATCTGGCAGTGGCGCAGCAACTTTATTCAAGCCTGCACCGTCACTTAAGTGATATTCTTTCCAGCCCATCATGCCCATAACACGGTCGCCCACTTTAAAGTCAGCATGTTGACTTTCGACGACTTCGCCAATGCCTGAACTGCGCATCACATCGCCTAATGCCACCGGCGGAATATAACTTTCGGTGTCAGCACTCATCCAACCAAACATGGCTGGGTCAAGCGACATATGGTTTTGTTTTACTAAAAACTGCCCTTCTCCAACGGTTGGCATGGCGACTTGCACAACCTCAAATAGTTCTGGGCCAATGGGGCCAGTACCTGGACGAGCGATTAAATTAATTGCGGTATAAGTAGTCATTATATTTCTCCTAGTTATCTGCTTTACTGAATATACAGAGCCAGATTAATAAAGTCTGATAAACAGATAAAGCAGTGGTTAATTTTTATTAAGCCGATAGTGGCAAATAATATTGATTTAACGGTTTAGCTGCGTAATTCTTTTCGCAGCACTTTGCCGACATTGCTCTTGGGTAATTCATCGATAAATTCTACAAACTTAGGACGTTTATAATTGGTTAGCATTTCATGACAGTGATCAAAAATGTCTTGTTCGGTTAAGTTAGGATCTTTTTTAACAATGAACACTTTTACTGCTTCACCGCTAGCATCGTTTTTAACACCAATGGCTGCCGCTTCGAGTACCCCTTGGTGCATCACAAGAACTTCTTCTATTTCATTGGGGAAAACGTTAAAACCAGAGACAATAATCATGTCTTTTTTACGATCGACAATCTTAAAAAAGCCATTCTCGTCCATGGTAGCGATATCACCTGTTGCTAACCAACCGTCTTTTAATACTTCATCAGTGGCGGCTTGACGATTAAAATAACCTTTCATCACTTGTGGGCCTTTTACCCACATTTCGCCCGGCTGTCCTAGCGCAACATCCATACCATCATCATCGACTAAACGAATATCTGTTGAAGAAACAGGAATGCCGATAGAGCCATTGTAGTTTTCTTGGTTATAGGGGCTCATCGTCACTAAGGGTGCGCACTCAGTTAAGCCGTAACCTTCTAATAAACGTGTGCCAGTGACCTTTTCCCAAAGTTCTGCGACGGGACGTTGCACAGACATACCACCACCAAAACCAAGTTTTAGTGGACTAAAGTCAAGTTTGTCAAAACCTGGCGTATGTAACAAACCATTAAATAAAGTGTTTACACCGGTTATGACGGTAAAAGGGTATTTAGCTAATTCTTTAACAAAACCGGCCATATCTCTAGGATTAGTAATTAATAGATTAGTGCCACCAAAGGGGATAAAACACAGACAGTTAGAGGTTAAGGCATAAACATGATAAAGCGGTAACGCGGTAACCATAATTTCTTTGCCAACCTCGTAAACATTTTTAGTCGCCGCATTAGATTGCTCAAGGTTAGCAACCATATTACGGTGGGTTAACATCGCGCCTTTTGAAGGTCCGGTTGTGCCGCCAGTATATTGTAAGAAAGCTAAATCAGTACCTACCACCTCAACCGGCGTAAAATTAAGCGCCGCGCCTTTTGCCATTGCCCGATTAAATTTTACTGCTTGAGGTAAATGGTACGCGGGTACTTGTTTCTTAACATACTTTAATACGCCATTAATTATAGCGCCTTTAATTTTACTCAACCTATCACCAACACCAGTAATAATAACCTGCTCTACGTCCGTTTTATCAATAACGGCGGCAAGTACATGAGCAAAGTTTTCGAGAATAAGAATGCCTTTTGCGCCCGAGTCTTTTAATTGGTGTTGTAATTCACGCGCGGTATAAAGCGGATTGACATTAACCACAGTGAGTCCGGCAATCAATGCGCCAAATAATGCGATAGGATATTGCAGGGTATTTGGGATCATAATGGCAAATTTATCGCCTTTAACTAATCCTAAATCTTGTTGCAAATAAGCAGCAAAGTCAGTGGCTTGTTGTGCAAGTTCTTGATAAGAAATGCTGGCACCCATATTAATAAATGCGGTATTGTTTTTATAAAGTTTGGTGTATTTTAAAAACAAATCTGCCAAAGAGTTATATTTGTCTGGATCTATTTCAAATGCTAGACCCTTTGGGTAACTTTTTTCAAGCCAAATTCTTTCCATTTTATTCTCTCCCCAATTATTAATTTTTTAAGTGACCTTGTTAAGCCACCGTATTAAGTGACCTTTAATCCGCGGCACTTACTATCTGATATTTAAAAAGTGGCATTTAATAAGTGATGTTATTATTATTTTTGCTACATGCCTTTAATGTTTAAAGTACTTCAAATAAACCTGCTGCACCTTGACCACCACCAATGCACATGCTGATCACGACATATTTTACACCGCGTCGTTTACCTTCAATTAACCCATGCATAACCATACGTGTGCCGCTCATGCCGTATGGATGACCTATTGAAATAGCACCGCCATTTACATTCAAACGATCTTCTGGAATACCCAGCTGTTGAGCACAATATAAAACTTGTACGGCAAAGGCTTCGTTAATTTCCCATAAACCAATATCATCCATAGTTAGCTTATTACGCGCTAGTAATTTTGGTATCGCATAAATGGGACCAATACCCATTTCATCAGGTTCACAACCCGCAACGGCCATGCCGCGATAAACGCCTAATGGCTTAAGTCCGCGCTGCTCGGCTAATTCACGCTCCATTAATACCACAGCGGCTGCACCATCAGATAACTGTGACGCATTGCCACCGGTAATTGAACCATGTTCTTTTACTGCTTTCAACGCCGATAAACCTGCCATATGAGTTGATGGACGATTGCCTTCATCTTGCGTTAAGGTAACTTCTACTTTACTGATAGCACCGGTTGCTTTGTCCATCACTAATTTTGTTGCTGTAACTGGCACAATTTCATCATCAAACTTATTTGCCGCTTGTGCGGCTGCCGTGCGTTGTTGAGATTTAAGTGCATAAGCATCTTGTGCTGCTCTTGATATATCATAACGATTAGCTACCACTTCTGCAGTATCTAGCATAGGCATATATATCGCTGGGCGATAGGCTTTTACACTGGGGTCAACCAGGCGATGCATATTCATTTTGTCGTTTTGCACTAAACTAATGGAGTCACAACCACCGGCAACCATCACTTGTGCGCCATCGCAAACAATATGATTTGCCGCTATTGCTATCGACATTAAACCTGATGAACATTGTCTATCAATTGTCATACCGGCAACAGAAACCGGTAACTCGGCCGCCATGGCTACTTGACGAGCAAAGTTCATCCCTTGATTACCTTGTGTTAACGCGGCACCAAAAATACAGTCTTCAATTTCATTTACATCAATTCCTGCCCGTTCTACTGCAGCTTTTACCGCCACAGCAGCCAATGTTGGTGCTGATAAATCATTAAATGCGCCACGGTACGCCTTGCCAATGGGCGTACGAGCTACTGATACAATAACGGCTTCTCTCATGATACATCCCTATTAAGTCTTTGATAATTAGTAGATAGTTATTTAGCTAAATAGTTACGCGTGACTATTTTTTTGCTTTTTGTTGTGATTTCATAAAAGCCATGGCTTTTAAAACAAACTTTTCACCTTGTTTGGCACCTGATGCTAATGTCGTTTGGCCTGTTTGATTAGTTAACTCGGGCCATTGTTCACGTACAGTTTCAGGATTTTGGTTTTGCCCGGCAATAAAACAACCCTGGGTTTCAACAATACTGGCACTTGAATAGCCGCCTGCGCCAGCACATAAAATAAAGCGATTAGGGGCATCGTCATCACACAGTGTTAACAGGCCGGCCGTTACCGCTTCAGGTGCAAAAGCTTGGACAATTTCTGCCGGCATTAAATCTTCCGTCATACGTGTGCCTGCAGTTGGCGCTAGGGCATTGACGCGAATATTATTTTTTGCGCCTTCAAGTACTAAGGTATTCATTAAACCTAACACCGCCATTTTTGCCGCGCCATAATTTGCTTGACCGAAATTACCGTACATACCGCTTGAAGAGGTGGTCATCACGATACGGCCATAGTTTTGTTCGCGCATGATGTCCCAAACCGCTTTAGTGCAATTAACTGAGCCCATAACATGAACATCCATCACCAATTTAAAGTCATCTATGCTCATTTTAGCAAAAGATTTATCACGTAAAATACCGGCATTATTAATCAAGATATCAACACGACCCCATTTTTCCATAGCTTGGTTCACCATGTCTTGTACTTCATCAAAATTGGCAACGTTAGCACCGTGACTGATAGCTTCACCGCCATTTTCTGTAATTAAACGCACCACTTCTTCAGAGGCTTGTGACGATGCACCGCTACCATCGCGCGCACCACCTAAGTCATTAACCAGCACTTTTGCACCACGAGCTGCAAGTGCTAAGGCGTGTGAACGGCCTAAACCATTACCCGCGCCCGTAACAATGGCGACCTTACCTTCAAAACTTATTGGCATAATACTTCCTTAACAGGCTTTAATTAGTTGTTTATTAATAGTCCACATTTAGACGATAGATAGCGTTATTTCACCATTTGTACTGAAAGCCATTCCGCCACTAATGCCGGCGTATCGCAACCTTCAATTTCAACCGTCACTTGTGTCGATAAACGATATTGCCCTGGTTTTTTCTCTTCAATCGCTAGCGTTTTAGCATGTGCTCTAACGCGACTATTTACCTTAACCGGTTGCAAGAACCTGACTTTATCAAAACCCGCGTTTAAGCCCATATAGAAACCCTCAATGATGACACTGAAGTCTTCCGCAAAATGAGAGAGCATTGATAAAGATAAAAAGCCATGGGCTATGGTTGAGCCAAATGGCGTTGCTTTTGCCTTTTCTTCATCAATATGGATAAATTGATGATCTAGGGTGCAATCCGCAAATTGATTAATTTGCGTCTGCGTTATTTTGTGCCAAGGGGTTGGCTCAGCTTCAAAACCAATGTAATTGGCTAATTGATCTTTTGTTATTATGGTTGGCATAGTAAATTTCCTTTTAAGCGCATGATTATTAAGACCCTGGTTATTTAAGTAGATAGTTATTTAAGGCCAGTTAAGCTTTAAAACCAGTCTACTTTCATGTCATAGGTTGTACTGTCTGCATTTGCTAAAATACTCGACCATAGCGCTATTTTTGGTAACTCAAAGCGATAAAAATACTGTAATGCTTGCAGCTTTCCGTGATAAAAATGCTCATCGCTTTGATGTGGTTTTTTGCTCAGTGCTTCGCTGGCCACTATGCCTTGTTTTAACCATAACCAGGCGACAATAACGTGACCAAAAAATTCAAGGTATTTTACTGAGTTAGCTAAAGCCAAATCGATATTGCCGGTCGACATTACGCCTAATACCACTTGAGTTGTTTGTTTTAAGGTCTCAACAGCGGCACTGAGTTGACTAGAAAATTCAGCTAAATTTTTATAGGATTTTGCTTGTTCAATGGTTTTATAAATTTCCGCTAGGGTTGCTGTGTAGCCGGCCATTTTATTCATCGGTACTTTTCGGGTTAATAAATCTAACGACTGAATACCTGTGGTGCCTTCATGAATAGCATTTAAGCGATTGTCACGATAAAACAACTCCACAGGATGCTCGTTAATATAACCATGTCCACCCAATACTTGAATAGCTAAGTCGTTAGCTTTAGTACCATATTCTGAGGGCCAGGTTTTTATAATTGGCGTTAAAAAGTCTAATAACACTTGTGCATCTTGTCGTGCTTCAATAGTTGGCGCTGTTTTTTCGTCGTCGCTCAGTTGTGAGCCATAAAGCACCAGTGCAAGTGCGCCTTCAGCATAGGCTTTTTGTGCGAGTAACATACGGCGAACATCGGCGTGTTCAATAATATTAACCATGGGAGAAAGTGGATCTTTGCATGATGGCAAGCGCCCTTGTGGACGATTTCTTGCGTAATCAAGCGAATATTGATAACCGGCAACCGCTAGCGTTGCAGCGCTAGTACCCACCATAATACGTGCCTCATTCATCATATGAAACATGTACTTAAGCCCTTGATTCTCTTCACCAACCAAGTAACCCACTGAGCCATTTTTTTCACCAAAGCTTAAGGCTGTCGAGGTGTGAGCGCGACCGCCCATTTTGTGAAATAAGCCTGCCAGCGCCACTTCATTGTCTTCCCCCAGAGTGCCATCAGGGTTCACTAAGAATTTAGGCACGACAAATAATGAAATCCCTTTAATACCTTTCACTGCGCCTTGTACTCGCGCAAGTACTAAATGGACAATATTTTCACTTAAGTCATGATCGCCACCAGAAATATAGATTTTATTACCGCTAATGCGATAAGTATCATCTGCTGACTTAACCGCTTTGGTGATTAAATCGCCAAGTCCTGAGCCGCTGCCTGGCTCGGTCATCGCCATGGTGCCCATGAATCGTCCTGAGCGCATGGGTTTAACCCATTTTTCAATCAGGGCTTTGCTACCATGGGCTTGCAGTAAATTTGCATTAGCCGTGGTCAACATGTTGTAACCTAAGCCAACACCACCTGCGGCGGTTAGATAGGTGTTAGCCGCGCTTGCAATAATGGGCGGTAATTGCATGCCATTTGAGGAAAAATCTGCACTAGCTGAAGAAATACCCGAGGCTATTACGGCTTCAATAGCCGGTTTTAACTCAGGGATAAGGCTGACGTTTTTACCGTCAAAAGTAGGTTGATGGGTATCAAGTTTTTGTCGAATAGGTAAGAAGTGTTTCTCAGCTATGGCTTTAGCCGTATTAATGACCTCATTAAAAGTCTGACGGTCATGGTCTTGATAGCGTTCTCGTTTTATCAGTGATTCACTATCAAAAAGCTCATAAAGCATAAATTCAAGATCACGTTCATTCATTAATGTTGCAGACATAAAATTATCTTCTCATCTTTTTACTTAGTTCAATAACAGCGAGTTAGTGCAAGTGACTACATGGTTATTAACTTATTGCGCTGAAACACCGCCATCTATGGCGATACATTGCCCTGTCATGTAGGTATTCGCTGGAGATAACATCATCAGCATCATGGCAACAATTTCTTTAGGTTCGCCTAAGCGATTCATTGGAGCGCCTCTAGCCATTTTCTGTTGTTGTTCTTGGTCAGCAAAATTAGTCACCATAGGCGTTAAGGTAAAAAATGGACAAATGGCATTGATACGAATATTGTCACGACCATATTCAACCGCACCCGATTTGGTTAAACCAATCACCGCATGTTTAGCCATCGCATAAGCACTACCTCTGGCGGCACCACTTAGGCCAGCCATAGAACTCACATTGAGAATACTACCTTCACCTTGTTGCAGCATTTGTTGTATTTGATGGCGCATGCCAAATTGAACACCTTTAACATTAATGGCAAATTGACTGTCCATTATGGCTTCGTCTATCTCATGTAGTGGCATAAATTCGTGGGCAACTCCAGCGTTATTAACCCCGATATCAACACGGCCAAAGTGTTTAATCGCGGTGTCGACCATGGCTTTACAGTCATCATTTTTTGAAACATCACAAGCCAGTGCAATAACCTCAGCGCCGGTTGATGCAATATCTTCAGCAACTTTTAACACACCAGACTCGTTAATATCACTGATCACTAACTTGGCGCCGCGCTTAGCCAACTCTTGTGCTAACAGCTGACCAAAGCCTTGCGCTGCGCCGGTAATAACCGCTACTTTTCCTGTGAAATCTAATAGTGCATCCATGGTATTTCCCTTACATTACAAATATTGTTGATGAATTTTTGTTATAACGCGTCGTTATCTGTCAATTTACATGGCGATATTTTTCTTCAAAACTTACCTTTGGCATTACTTATCTGCTGTTTTTTCGTCTGTTTTTTCGGCTGCCTGTTCGCCTTCCTGCTCGATAATACTTAAAGCCATTTGCGCTAAAGGTTCAACAAAGGCCCCCACTTTATTGGCCTGTTTATTTGATGCGTTGCCCTCTGATGCACGTTTTGCCACGCCTTGCACTATTGCCGCTAATCTAAAAAAGCTAAATGCTAGGTAGAAGGTCCAATTGTCGATACGGTCAATGCCCATGCGTTGACAGTAACTTGCAACATATTCGCCTTCTGTGGGTATGCCTAAACTCACCCTATCAACACCTTGCAGGCCATCGATAGCGCCCATCCCTTGTGGCATACGCAGCTGCATACATTGATAAGCTAAATCAGAAAAAGGATGTCCTAACGTCGATAATTCCCAATCCAACACAGCCATGACTTCAGGCTTGTCTTTGGCAAACATCATATTGTCTAGGCGAAAGTCACCATGTACTAAGCAAACTCGGCCATCATCTTCAGGCAAGTGTTTTTCAAGCCAAAGTATCAGCTGGTCCATAGCCGAAATTTTCTGTAATTCTGTTGTGCGATATTGCGAAGACCAACGACCAAATTGTCGTTCAAAGTAGTTACCTGCTTTGCCATAATCACCTAAACCCACTAGGTCAATATCAACGCTGTGCAGAGCGACTAAGGTTTTATTCATCGCATCATATAGTTGGCTGCGATAAGCATTGGTTGAAATTTCAACTAATGACGGACTCCAGTAAACGCTACCATCACAAAACTCCATCAAGTAAAACATAGCGCCAATAATACTGGTGTCGCAACAAAGGTGATAAACCTGAGCAACAGGTACGTCTGTACCTTTAAGGGCATCAAGCACTTCAAATTCTCGATCAACAGCATGGGCAGATTTTAACAATTTTCCCGGTGGTTGGCTGCGCAATACATAAAAACCCGATTCAGCCGTGACTTTAAAAGTAGGATTTGACTGCCCACCGGTAAACTTGCTTAATGTGATAGGGCCAATAAAACCTGCGACATGAGACTCAAGGTATTGAGTTAATTTTTCTACATCAAAAGCAAAGCTTGCTGTCATCTGTTTATCTCTTTTATTGGTTTAACCTGCTCAATGTTTACAGCAATTGACCTGAAGTTGTTTTTTTCACTAAATCGCGGCCAAGTTGCATCATGTGTACTTGATCTGGACCATCCGCTAAACGCAAGGTTCTTTGGCCAGCAAAGGCATGGGCCAAAAAGGTATCTTGGCTGACACCAACGGCGCCATGGCATTGAATAGCACGGTCAAGTACATCAAGTGCCATACTCGGCGCGACGATTTTAATCATAGCGATAATATCTTTAGCGGCTTTATTGCCGTCAGTGTCCATTTTTTGCGCCGCTTTTAAGGTCATCAAGCGTGCTTGTTCAATCTGACAAGCAGAAATAGCAATATCTTCACGCACTGATTGCTGTTTGATCATAGGGCGACCAAAAACAATGCGCTCGTTAACTCGCTGACACATTAAATCCAGCGCTCGTTGTGCTACGCCAATAGAGCGCATGCAATGATGAATGCGGCCTGGGCCTAAACGACCTTGGGCAATCTCAAAACCTTTGCCTTCACCAACAATAATGTTTTCAACCGGTACGCGAACATTGTCAAAGGTTATTTCAGCATGCCCTTCGGGAGCGTCGTTATAACCGAACACTTGCATTGGACGTACCATAGTTACGCCCGGTGTTTTCATCGGCACTAGCACTTGAGACTGCTGAATATAGCGGTTGCTATTGTCAGGATCAGTTTTGCCCATCACGATCATAATTTCACATTGTTTGCGACAGGCGCCACTGATATAAAATTTGCGACCATTGATAACATATTCATCACCTTCACGCTCTATGCGTAGTGCAATGTTAGTTGCATCACTTGAGGCAACTTCTGGCTCGGTCATAGCAAATGCTGAACGAATTTTGCCTTCAAGTAGCGGCTCTAACCATTTTTTTTTCTGCGCTTCATCACCATATTTAGCCAATACTTCCATATTGCCAGTATCAGGGGCCGCGCAATTAAACACTTCTGGCGCCCACATCACTTTGCCCATAATTTCGGCAAGGGGAGCGTATTCTAAGTTAGTTAGTCCGGCACTATATTTACCGTAACTTACCGGTAAAAATAAATTCCATAAGCCTTGCGCTTTCGCTTTGGCTTTAAGTGCTTCCATTAAGGGCGGGGTTGACCATTGATCCTGAGCTACTTGCTCATGCATTTGTGCTTCAACAGGATAAACATGGCTGTCCATAAATGTGCTGACACGTGCCATTAATTCTTTAACTTTGTCGCTGTATTCAAAATCCATGGGTGATCCTTATTATTTTTTAGTATCTGGCTGTTATTTATGTCGTTTTAGCGACATTAACCCTCTGCAGTCTTAAATTCACACTATCGCGAACATTTCTGCGATGGCGATTAACTTAATTTCATCAGCGCGGCTTTATTAAATTGTGCTATTTCATCAGCTTTATTGTCTTTAATTTTATTAACCCACTCTGGATCAACTAACAATGCTCGGCCGATAGCGACCAGATCAAATTCATCATTATTTAAACGTGCCAATAAACCATCGATACTGGTTGGGTTTGATGTCCCTCCAAGGTCGACACTGCCTTCACCCGTAAAATCACTATCTAAACCCACACTACCGACAGTGATAACCGGTTTGTTAGTAATTTTTTTCGTCCAACCGGCAAGATTAAGGGCTGAACCTTCAAATTCAGGTAGCCAAAAGCGGCGCGTGCTGGCGTGAAAAATGTCTACACCAGCATTGCTGAGTAAGGATAGAAATGTTGCTAACTCTTCAGGTGTTTGACAAAGTTTAGCCTCATAATCTTGTTGTTTCCATTGAGAAAATCTAAAAATTATTGGAAAGTCTTCACCAACAGCAAGGCGAATGGCTTGCACTATTTCAACAGCGAAACGTGCTCTATTTTCTAATGAGCCGCCATATTTATCGCTGCGTTGATTGGTGCCTTGCCAAAAAAATTGGTCAACTAAATAACCATGTGCGCCATGCACTTCAATTGCGTCAAAACCAATAGCTTTAGCATCACCAGCCGCTTGAGCAAATGCGCTAACCACTTCATCAATATCTGCTTGGCTCATGGCAATACCGTTGGGTGTGCCCGGCTTATACAAACCTGAGGGGCTATAAGCCGGTATGGTTTTATCTGGGCCTATGCCCTCTTTACGTACTGAGCCTACATGCCATAACTGCGGGGCAATTTTTCCACCGGCGGCATGAACTTCATCAACCACATGTTTCCAACCCGCTAAGGCTTCTTCACCAAAAATAGCCGGCACACGCTCATAACCGTTGGCGGCTTTATGTGAGATAAACGTGCCTTCGGTAATAATTAAGCCAACGTTGCCCTCGGCTCTGCGACGGTAATATTGAGCTACCTCGTCGGTTGGGATATAGTTTGGCGAAAATGTCCGGGTCATCGGTGCCATGACAGTACGATTTTTTAAGGTTAAACCACCGATAGAGAAGGGTTGAAAAAGTTTAGCCGCACTATTTTCGGTGTTAGTTACAGTTTTAATTACGGCTTTATTTACGCCCTTATTCTCAGCTTTTTTTTCTACATTTGTTTCTGCGTCAATGCTAGTCATCTTATTCCCTAAACTCGTTCATTTTTATTTGCTCTGCGTAAATTAACTAAAGTGGCGACAATAAGTCTAACAGCCGGAGCCAACACTAATTGACGCTTGTGATATAAATTTAAAGGGCTATTACCTAGCCAATCAAATAGCCGCCATCAACATTAATCGCCGTACCTGTGGTGTAGCTTGAAGCGTTGGAAACCAAGTACAATACAGTACCCGCCATTTCTTCAGGCTGAGCCACTCGCTTCATCGGCACGTGATGTAACATTTGTGCTAATATTTTTGGATTATTAACTAAGGTAGAAGCAAACTTAGTGTCTGTGCCACCGGGTAATATGGCATTAACACGAATGTTAAATTGGGCACATTCTTTCGCGAAAGTTTTGGTCATCGAAATAACCGCAGCTTTAGTAATAGAATATATACCTTGATAATCACCCGGTATAACACCATTAATAGAGGCCACGTTAACAATCGCCCCACCGTTATTTGCTTTCATCAATTTAGCGCCAATCGTTGACATGAAAAAATAGCCACGAATATTAACGTCAACCGTTTTTTGAAACACCGCTAAATCAGTATCTAATACATGGCCAAAGTATGGATTTGTCGCGGCATTGTTCACTAATATATCTAGCTTACCGTGCTCTGCTGAAATTTGAGCAAATATGGCTTCTATCTGCTCCATTTCACCAATATGACAAGCAATGGCTTGTGCACTGCCACCCGCGGCAATAATTTGCTCAACAACGGCTTGGCAACCTGCTATTTTACGACTCGAGACAATAACATGAGCGCCGTTTTCTGCGAGCAGTTTAGCGATATGCTCGCCAATGCCTCTGCTTGCACCGGTAACTAAAGCAATTTTTCCTGTTAAATCAAATAAATTGGTACTCATATCTTCATTCCTTGTTATAAATTTTGTCTTTATTTACACTTGTCTCTTAACGCTTATCTCACCTAAACGTAACCCAGTCAGCACCTGCTTGGGTTAAATGACTATAATTATTAAAATAATCAATGCTTAAGTTTTTTTTTGAAAAGAGTAATTTGGTCACACCGGTATTACGTAACTGTTGAATGATGGCCAGTGTATTTTGATCTGATAACCCTAATATATGTTGAACAAGCACAGAGATTGTTCCGCCCGAGGTAAAAATACATATATCGTTTGACCCTTTGGCGTTATTTAAAGGTTTTTTAATCATTAATGCTTGGTTAATAACGTCTTGCAAAGCTGTGATACAACGTTTTTTAAATTGTGGCCAGCTCTCAATATAATCACTGTCGTATGCGCCACCAACCCAGCGTTTAATTGCCAGTGAAAATTCTGCTTGAAAAACCTGATTGGCGTTGGCTAACTGATTGGTTTTTGCTACCTTATCAGCAAAATTTCTCCATTGGGCATCATAACGTGTCAGCACTTCTACATGGTTAAATTCATTAAAACCTGAATGTAAAATCCTCGCGGGCTTATCACCCTGATACCCCAATAAAAAATTTTCAAGGGTTTGTTCATGGCGCAGTAAATCGCCCGAAAAAATGTGCTCAGGTGCAGGTAATGACTGCCAACACTTACCCAATAACTGAGATTGCATTGCCCCTTTTTGGGATAACTGATCATAATCAGCTTTACCAAATGAGGCTTGGCCATGACGAATCAGATAAATAGCGGCCATAAAACTAGGCTGCTGCCATAACGTATTGGTTTTGCATTAAATTTAAATATTCTTTTATGATCATTTTATTGCTTACCACTTTATTGCTTATCTGTTTATTACTTGCCATTGTCATGATTAAAATATCAGCTTAACGCGATTAATCTATGCTAAGTGCCCGCAAAAAATTAAGCAAATGAATAGTTCTTATAACTTACTATTCAAATTATGAATAGATAATAAGGTGGATTACTTGTAACATAACTAAAGAATAACGCATCACCCTTGACACTATTTTAATTGGCTTGTTATTAATTGCCTTGGTATCAATGATTATGCTTTTACGGATGATAATACAATTGTGGGTGATTTTTTGTAGGTCGGACTTTAGTCCGTCAACGGTTAAACCAGCTATTAACCTAGTGAGTTAACAAAGATCTACAGCGAGCTATTTTTTATCTGTCTTAATACCATAAGTAAAAAATGAATAGTTCTAGCTAACTAGTAGCCAAAAATGCACATAGATTAAAATAATAACATGACCCATAGTGGCTTAATGCTTGCTAAATTAAATGGAGAAAGTATGAAAGTAGATTTAAATCTATTTGTGGTGTTTGAAGCGATTTACTGCGAAGGAAATATTACCAAAGCGGCTTCAGCCCTTAACTTATCGCAACCTGCCGTGAGTCATTCATTAAGTAAACTTCGGCATAATTTTGATGATGCTTTATTTATTCGTCAAGGTAACCAGATGCGGCCAACACCGGTTGCCAATAATGTTATTGCCGATGTGCGTGAAGCCTTACAACAATTAAAAGTTTGCTTGGCGCAGTCTAGACAGTTTGAACCTTTGGTCTCGCGTAATAACTTCAATGTTTCGTTACATGGCGCTTTAGAAGCCTCATACTTACCCCCTTTAATGCAGCGCATCAGAAAAGAAGCGCCTTTAATTAATTTACAAAGTAGTCGCCGAGTCAATCGTCATGAATTGGAAAACAAATTGGCCAGTGGTGATATTGATTTAGCGATAGACACCTTATTGCCGGTTAGTGACAATATTTTGCATACCCAATTAGATCAAAGCAAATTAGTGGTGCTAGCACGAAAAAACCACCCAATTGTAAAATCGACACTTGATTTAGCGACCTACCTCGCACAAGAGCATGTACTGGTTTCATCTCGCACAGTAGGATTAAGTATTGAAGATTTTGAGTTAGGACGGTTAGGACTACAACGAAAAATTGGCTTGAGGTGTCAGCATGCCTTTTCTGCCTGCCAAGTTATTGCCGATAACAACATGTTGCTAACTCTGACCGAAACAACAGCCAAAATGTACAGCCAGCTGCTTGATTTGCAGGTATTTTCCTTACCCGTGAGTTTGCACGATATTGACGTACATTTATATTGGCACAGCAATGTCGATTTTGACCCCGCCAATAAATGGTTAAGAAATAAAATTATTCAAACTACATCGACCAGTTCAACACTTAATGGCCAAAATACGTAACCGAAAACACTTAACAGAAAACACTTTACCGAAAACAATGGCGGCAATAAACTTATGCCCATTTCATTAATTAGGTGGTCTACTTTATACACAGGAATAATGGCCAAATAGAAGGCATTTATTTAATAACGAGTTGTTCTAATGATTAAATAAATAACGCAGTAGTGGGTTATTTTAACCCGTAAAAATGATCAGATAATTAGTGAGATTGGTATTAATAAGAAAATAATACTAACCTTGAAATTTAGTCTATTGGGTTGGCTAGCCTAGACAGGCTAAGATTTAAAACAGTGAACACCGACTCGGAGAAGTCAGCTTTAAAGCTCAGATAAGATGTTTATATTATTTTTTACCGGAACCGGTCTAACTTAACAGCCAACAAGTGTGGCTTTACATTTATTCATCCGTATTGAAACCCAGTATTGAAAACTGATTTTACACTTAATTAAGTTGGTTCCATTTATTAATTATTTTATCTAACTCACCCGATTTTTTTAAATCACCAATGGCCTGATTAATCGCTGTAACCACGTCAGGTTTAACTGATTTTTTGCTAAAAATAATATGAATGTCTGCCTGGTAAATACTTAAAGCATGCTTTTCAAACTCTCCAGCCATTTTGTACTTGTCAGAGAAGGCTTTAATGGTGGCCGGATCAACCAAAAAGCCATCAATGTGCCCGGCTAATAGTAATTTAACATTCTCTTCAATATCAACAACTTCAATAATATGTTCTTGAAATCCAGCCGTTTTCATTAATGCTTGATATTCATCACCGTAATAATAACCACTTTCGATACCAATCATGTAATTGCTGTTGGTTAAGTCTGATAAACCACCTAACTTAATATTATCAGCTTGGCCATTTCTAACAAATAAATTCACTGTCTCTTGTCTATAAGCTTCACTAAATATAGCGTAACGCTGTCTTTCTTCGCTTAATGACGCGCCCATAGCAACATCCATTTCACCGGTTTTTATATAGTGTAAATGTCGCTTCCAGGGTAATTCAGTATATTCTGCGGTATAACCAACTTTGGCAAATATTGTGTTGAAAATTTCGAAATCTAAGCCGACAAGCTCTTGCTGGCTATTACGATATTGATAAGGAAACCAAAGTTCCCAGCCAGCATAGAAATTTTTGGCATCACTAGTAAAATTTACCATTAAACAAACTAAGAGGAGAAATTTTTTCATAGTAACCTCACTTATGACCTTAGCTAAATTATTTTTATTTTTATTTCAACGGTTTGAGCTTTAAGACTAATGCTGGATCTAAGCGCATATTAAACCAATTTATGCGCCAATCTAAGTGTGGGCCTGTCGCTCGACCACTCGCGCCAACAGCAGCGACCAGTTGTCCTTTGCTTACTTTGTCGCCAACACTGACATATGAAGCGCTTAAATGCAAAAATGTTGAACTAACACCATGGCCATGATCTATGATCATTGTGCCACCTGAGTAGAACATATCAGAGACAAACATCAGCACAGTGCCATCGGCAGGCGCTTTAACAGCGTCGCCTGTATCGCCTGCATAATCTAAACCATAATGTGGCCATTTAGGCACGCCGTTATAATAACGTTGACTACCATAAACGCCGGTAATTACTCCTTCAATAGGGGCAATAAATCCCTGAGCAAAGGCGATTAAGTTACTGTCAATTTTTCGAGCGGCTTTAATTTTTTTATTATCTTCCCTAACACGAATATTGGCCTTTTTGTTAGGGTTCATAATGCTTTTAGCAATACCTTCAACCCGTTGAATATTGTATTCACGTTTTAGCGGTTTTAATATCTGCTGTTCAATTACGCCACTTGGGCTAATGATGGTGAGTTCACTATTATTTTTTTCATCTCGGCTGAAGCCTAAGGCATAGTCGCCGTTTAAAGAAACCTTAATCACTTTACCATTAAGCATGACTTTATTTTCTGGCGCTGTTTTACCTACAATTAACGCCCCTTGAAAAAACTGCTCACTCAGCTGCGTTTGAGTTGACGTTTTTGCTGACACCTCTTGCGTGGCCAGTAAACTAGCTGTAAAGGTGAGTATTAATAATAATGAACACTGTTTAGCCATTAGCTATAGCTCCTTTAGCAACACCTTCAAAAGCAACCACTTTAAATTCATCGTTCGGAGCTTGCTTTTTAAGTTGGCGCAAAATAAAGTCAGCCAATAATTCAACCGTTGAGTCGCAATCAACCACATCTAAAATGTTACTTGGCACGGCAATATCAAATCGACCTTGTGGCGCAAAGTAAGAAAATAATTGGTGATCGGGCGTTAAATTAGCCATAGCTGTAGCTGACAATTCTATCTCACTTAACGCCATGCGGTCAGCTTCACTAGCAAGATATATATCTTGCCAACGTGAACTCCAAGCCGCTTCATGTGCTGCTGAGCGTTGACCATTTTTATAAATATGAATTTTTGAACGATGACCATGGGCGATACGCTGACAATTACCGTCATGTAATTTTAAACCATGGGTATAGTGATAATAAGCACCATCAATATTTTCTGGCCGTAATTTTAGTATCAAACCTTGGACATTTTTTGGTAAATGACTCAAAATTATATCGGTTAAATAATTTGTCACCGCCGCGATGTCTATTTGCTTGGTATCTATTTTGGCAAATGCACAGCTCGGTGATTGTAAATAGTAGCTACTCTGCTTAGCACTGAAATTGACAAATTCATGACCTGCTCGATGAGAGGATACTTCCACACTAACGGTGTTACTTTGCATGGGCAATAATAACTTATGATCAACCGCATCATCTATAATGGCCTTAATTTGCTTTTTAACCACAGCAAAATCAAGCACCATACTCATTTCATTTAAACTACCCTCAAGCAAAACATCAACAATCCAACTTTCGCCCACAATGCCACGTTCAGCACAACAGTACGAGAAGTCGATAACGGTTAAATCATTTACAAATAACTGCATTTAATAACTCTCCTACAACTTAACTTGCCAAGCAATGGTTTCATTCGCGCGAATAGGCACCACTTCGTCGTTACCAAAAGCCATGGTGGCCGGTACAGTCCATGCGGCTTTAACTAGGGTTATTTTATCAGTGTTTACCGGTAAATTATAAAATTTAGGACCATGTAAACTAGCAAAACCTTCAAGCTTATCAAGCGCACCGGCTTGTTCAAATGCTTCAGCATATAACTCGATAGCAGCATGTGCGGTGTAAGCACCGGCACAACCACAAGCATTCTCTTTTGCATGTTGTGAATGCGGCGCAGAATCTGTACCTAAGAAAAATTTATCACTGCCACTGGTCGCCGCGGCAACTAAGGCGTCTTGATGAATATTACGTTTTAATATTGGCAAACAATAATAATGTGGACGAATACCGCCCACTAACATGTGGTTACGATTAAATAATAAATGATGAACGGTAATGGTGGCGGCTACGTTGTCACCCGCGGCTTTAACAAAATCAACCGCATTTTTGGTGGTGATATGCTCTAACACTATTTTTAATGTCGGATGCTTTGCCACTAGTGGCCGCAATATAGTATCGATAAAGACCGCTTCACGGTCAAAAATATCAATATCGTGACTGGTTACTTCGCCATGCACCAACAACGGCATGTTCTCGGCTTCCATCGCCGCAAATACGGGGGCAAGATTGTCGATGTTAGTTACGCCAGATGAAGAATTTGTTGTCGCTCCTGCTGGGTAAAGCTTGGCCGCATAAACAATACCTGAGGCTTTTGCCGCTTTAATATCTTCTGCGCTGGTTTGATCGGTTAAATACAACACCATTAGCGGTTGGAACTGTGCACTCGGCTTTGCCGCCATAATACGCTGATGATATTGACGCGCTAATTCAGCATTGGTTACCGGTGGTACTAGGTTTGGCATAATAATAGCGCGGCCAAAATAGCGGCTAATATCAGCAACTGTGTTATTTAAGCTGGCGCCATCGCGCAAATGTACATGCCAGTCGTCTGGTCGAGTAATGGTTAATGTGGTCATTTTCTTTCCTAATGTCATCTATTCATCTGCTACTGCCGTGTGTAGGCAATATGTTTTATCACTTATTAGCTTAGCTTGAGCTAATACTAGTATTCGTCTTCTGAACTTTCTGAGCTTTCTGTTTCTGTGCTTAGTCCTGACGTTATGGCTTGGCCTTGGCTAGCGCTCTGGTTAGCATTACTTTCTAATAACGCTAGTAGTTGATCTTTTAAATTTGGCGGCACTTTATAAATGGTAATACTTTCATTGGCTGGATTATAAACCACATCTTGGCCAAAATGACTACGCTCGAAGCTTAAACTGATACCGTTACCATAACCCGCATATTTAGTGACTTTATTTACTACGGCCTGATCATGAGGAAACGATTCCTCAATGGGGTATGATTGCTCTTGGCAAAACTTATAAAAGTCTTGGCCGCTCTCTTCGGTTTTAATCACATCACTTATTTCTTGCAATGAAACATCTTGCGCCGACTCTTTTTGCTCTTTGCAGTAACTTAGGAGTTCTTTACGGCTGTGTTGTTTTTCATTGGCGTCAAATTGATTAACTGCAACATAATCTTCAACCGCTTGCACTAAGGTTTGGGTTTGTTCCTTTGAGTTTAAGCCTTCTTCACAGCTTAAAAAATCTAAGAAAAAGTCAGACACTTTTCTGCCCGCGCGACCTTTAATAAAAGAAATATAACGGTTACCTTGGGCATTATTCTGATAATCGAATAAATCGATGCGAGCCGCTAACTGAAGCTTATTGGTATCAAGGTGTTGATCAGCTGAAATATGTAAATCACCGTCAACTGAATAATGTTCAGAAATAGGAATTATCGCCACGAGTAAGTAGCGTCCACCCATATACTCGTAATGACAAACAATTAAATAACCGGTTTCTGCCAGGTCATATTTTTCTAATTCATTTTTAAGTAAATTTCCCGCTTGGCTACTAAATTCATGAAAACTTTGTGAATCACCTAAATAGCTTTCCATAATATCAACAAATCGGGCTTTGTCGCCTTGGGCTGGCATAGCAGAAAAATGTCCGTAGGCCTTACTGCCTTTGCTGTTGTAAATTTTATGTAGTGCATCAACAAAACTTTCAATTTTGCTGCTAGCTGCAACATTCTCAGGACCTAACCTGAGTACAACTTCGCCAGTTTCTTCTTTTTTTGTTAAAAAATGCAGTGCAATATTCGAAATTATTAAGCTCATAGATAAAGGTCAGTATTATATTGTTCGGGCATTTGATAAACTTATGTCTGTTTATTAAATTACCATTAAGTGTATAAGATGCCCATTGTATCCAAGTATTCCAACGAACGTGTAGAAAAAATTATTAAAGATTTGCTTGATGTACTCGTTAACGAGTCTGCAACCCCTGATCTAGCGCTAATGTGCCTAGGAAATACCCTAACAGAAATTATTACAAATAATGTGCCGAAAAAGGAACGAGAGGCAATAGTAGACAATTTTACCAAGGCATTAAAACAATCTATACAAAATTCTAAATAAAACGTATAAATAATCAGCGACATTCATAAAAAATAATAAGAGAATTAAACGACGCAATGGTTTCATTTGAATCAAAACCCTATAGTAAGCGACTATTACAGTTAATTAGCTGGAGCCACTGGTTCACTTTTTTTAATATTATTGCGGCGATCTTATTATCGTCAATTTATGTATTTAGTGAAGCAATGCCTGACACTTTGTTAGGGCAAACCTACTTAGTCACCACTTGGTTAAGCCATATAGCTTTCTTAACTTTTATGAGTTTTGTGCTCATTTTGTTTCCAATCACCCTGTTGTTTCCTCGAACCCGATTTATTCGGGTGGTCGCTTCTATCATTTTTAGTGCCCAGTTATTGCTTTTGCTGCTCGACGCATTTATCTATACCCGCTTAGGCTATCATTTAAATATTTCATCAAGTGCGCCCATACTTGACCTTATTAATAACGAAATACAACAAAATAGCCGAGCGTTCTGGTTTGTTAGTCTAGTATTGACCATGGTGATATTATCATTTGAACTGATAGCGTCAAATTATGCTTGGAAACACCTAAAAGAATTACAAAAAACTATTTTTGCGCGCTTTATCGTTATTCCTCTGGTAAGCTTTTTCTTTTTTAGTCATATTATTCATATTTGGGCTGATGCCAACCTGGAATATGACGTATTACGCCAAGACACAGTATTGCCCTTGTCTTATCCATCAACCGCCAAAACCTTATTAACCAAATACGGTATGTTCGATCAAGTGGATTATATTGCCCGTCGCACTAGCCCGCTTGCCTTTACAGATGCCGTACCCCAGTACCCGCTTTATCAAGGCCAATGTCTCAATGACACCAAATTAAAACAGTCGGTTTTCATGGTGATTACAGACCAAATATTGCAAACTCAACAACTAGATAAAATAAAACAAAGAACCAAGCAAGGTGTACTATCGCTAGACAATCATATTGATAACGCGTCACCAAAAGAAGCCTGGTTTAACTTGTTTTATAGCTTGCCAAGTATTTACCAAAAAGCCTTGTTCGAACAGCAAGCACAACCACTATTATTTCAAATTATGGCTCAGAAAGATTTAGCCACATCACTTACTATTGTCGGTGAAGATCACAATGAAGCCTCAGTCATTAATACCGATGGTTTGTTAAGCCTGACCCATAAACTATTTCCAACAGTAACAAAACTAGCCGATATATCGAGTTTGATATTTGCGGATAAACTCAATAGTTACGCCCCAGGTTTACACGTGTTTTATTTTAAAGGTAACAATAGCTATCAGTTTGAACTGTTTTTAGACGCTTTAATGTCGGTGCAAAATAACCAACGAGGCGATAAGCAACTCAAGGATATCCTTTGGATCAGCTCTATTGGTAATAGCACCACAGAAACAAGTTTATCGATTAAACCTGCGCTATTGGTTTTACCGGCAAGTAAAAATAAATCAATTAATAAACTCACCAGTCATATGGATATGCAACCTACGCTGATTAAAAACTGGCTAAACTGCGATATTAAAGCCACAAGCTATAGCAACGGTACTGATATCAAAAAATTAAATAATGACCGTATTATTGCTAATACCATGGACAACGGCATTGTAGTGTTTAATAAAGATAAATCGATGTTTGTTGACCAAAATGGTAACTTTCAAAGTTATTCTATTCAACTGGCCGCCCCTATTACGGCAAAGCCTGATTTTCCATTAATGATTGATGGTGTTCACTTTATTAAGCAATTTAGTAAACAATTCGATGAACAAGTGGATAAACAATTGAATAACGTACAATAATTAGACGCTTAACTCAATTGATGATGTTTTTTAATTGCATTCGAGCGATAAATCATTAATATAGCCCACATAAGCTTTTATCCCCATTAAGCTTATCAATCGGGGTATAGCGCAGCTTGGTAGCGCGCGCGTCTGGGGGACGTGAGGTCGCAAGTTCGAATCTTGCTACTCCGACCACATTTAGAGCAAAAAAGCCCTGTCTTGACAGGGCTTTTTTGTAACTGTTATATGTTAACTCGATGTAATACCCAGTTGATTAATTATCTACTCATGTTTTATCGCTTATTGACCAAGATAAATGACCAAGATAAACCTTAACAGCTAATTTTAGGTATATCTCGCCACTTACTCGTAAAGCTTGGCGAAAGAAATTCACGTCGCATATGCCACTTATCAATTTTACCTTGTACGGCTAATTGCAACGTATAATTACCGTAACGATTATTTATCCCGTCATAACAGCGCATTAGCTCTGGATCTTCTTCATTTAGCGAAAACAAATCACCTTGTTGAAATTGAGTATTTTCAAGCTCAATGGCTCCTACCCCACAACGATAAAAGTTAACACCGCCGGCATAAACACAATCAAAAACGGCTGATATAGCGTTCGCGATACTTAGGGTGTTATCTGTTGCCACTAAAAATTCATAAATTATCGATTTGTGGTAATAATTATCATCATGAGGCGAGCTAGCAGCGGATATCACCAGCCGTTTTACGCGCGAATGCTGTTGTCTTAGTTTACGACCTACAATGGCGCCGTGGCTCACTAAAGCCGCTTTTAATTGATGTTCTTCATTTATCCGTTGACCAAAGCTTCTAGTGGAAAATATTTCTTTTTTTGCCTGCTTAACTTCATCCCAGTTTAAACAAACTATACCGTTTAACTCGTTAACCGTTCGTTCAACCATAACGCTAAATTGGCTGCGCATAATTTTAGGTGACTGGTTGGCTAAATCCCAAGCGGAATTTATTCCCAACACGTTTAAACGCTTGCCTAATCGACTACCAATGCCCCACACGTCAGTCACCGCCATTTTTGATAATATGTCTTTACGTGACGTGACATCATCTGCAACTGCCACACCGTTATAGCCCGCTAATTTTTTAGCTGCGTGGTTTGCGGCTTTCGCTAATGTCGGCGTTGAGCCAAAGCCAACACCCACCGGCAAACGCGTTTCCTGCCAAACCGCACGTCGTATTTCATGGCCATATTTATGCCAATCATTAATAATTTGGTTATAGTTTTTAAATTGTAGAAAAGACTCGTCAATCGAGTAAACATATTGGTTATCGCAGAAACGGCCAATAACATTCATCATTTTGTCACTGAGATCCGCATATAGCTCATAGTTAGACGAGCGAACAACCACATGGTGTTTGGCTAAAAAATGTTTAATTTGAAAATAGGGTTTAAATTTTGGTATACCTAAACGCCGACCAATTGGACACACAGCACATATACAGCCATCGTTATTTGTTAGTACGACCACAGGCCGATTTCTGATTGAGGGGTCAAACACCTTCTCACAAGACGCGTAGAAAGATACCGCATCAACTAACGCATACATGCGCTTAACTCCCTTAGCTGTCGATGCAAACGAATTGAACGGGTAACGACTCCCTCTATTTGAAATTCATCCTCAGGTGTAATGCTGACCGGTTGATGCTTGAACGATGCAGATAATAGCCTAGCGTTTTTTTTATCAATAAGTTTACAAGTAAAACAGCCATTGTAATTCGCCACAATAACATCACCATCTTTTACTGGCTCGCTACGATCGACTAGCAATAAATCACCATCAAAAATGCCAACCTCTTGCATCGACTGCCCTTGCGCCAAACCGATAAAGGTGGCATCGGGGTGTGCTATCAAGAGTTGATCTAACGATAAGCCGAGTTCTTTATATTCAGCTGCAGGTGATTCAAAGCCGGATATACCCGCCTCAATAAAAATGGGAATAACTTTCATAAAATACAACCTATACTGTACATTTAACCAGTATAGGTTAAGGCGTAAAATTGAGGAAGCTTTTTGTTAACTGCTCATACCGTTTTTCTGATGGATAAAATAAAGCTGGCGCTTGTCACTTTGTCTATATTAACGTTGTCTATATTAACTTTGCTTTAAAATATTTTATAACTCAGTAGCAAACACAACTTGACTGAAACTTTACTGCGCCCTTTTAACCTGGCTATTTTAAATGTCGTTATTCTTTAGCGCATTGTGTTAACGTCGGTCTCATAGCAAAACACGGGGACAAACACGAGGTTTTTTATAAAAACTTTCCAAAATTTATTGCACACTACTTAATATATTAGTTTACTATAATGTAATGGAGCAAAAAATAAATATACCTTAATGAAAAATAAAATAAAAACCACAAAACCAAGTACTGCCAGTGACTCCCGTCGGTTGAATGCTCTAAAAAAACCATCCAATATTGTCGGCATCGGTGCTTCTGCGGGCGGTTTAGAAGCATTGGAAGACTTTTTTACTCAGGTACAAACGCCTTCCGATATGGCGTTTGTCGTTATCCAGCACTTAGATCCCTCTCGCACAGGCATCATGGCTGAGTTGTTGCAACGTACTACGCAAATGATAGTCAAAGAAGCTCGCAACCACATGAAAGTACAGGGAAATTGTGTTTATGTAATTCCTCCCAACAAAGATTTATCCATTTTGCACGGGTCATTATTTTTGTTTGAGCCCGTGCTTAGTTGCGGATTACGCTTACCGATTGATTTTTTCTTTCGATCGCTTGCCAGTGATCAGCGCGAACATGCTGTGGCCGTTATTCTTTCTGGCATGGGTTCTGATGGCACCCTAGGTTTACATGCCATCAAACAAAATGCTGGTCTGTCTCTGGCCCAGTCGCCTGAATTTGCAAAATTTGCTTCTATGCCTCAAAGCGCCATTAATGCAGAATTAATCGACATCGTTGCCCCCGCTAAAGAATTACCCGAACATATACTGAGTGGGCTCAAACATGGCCCTCGTATTGCCCCAAAAGATATTGAACCAAGGTTAGAAATCAAATCAAAAAGTACATTGGAACAAATCGTTATTATCTTGCGTGAACGCACAGGAAACGACTTCTCACTGTACAAAAAAAATACCATCTATCGTCGTATTGAACGGCGTATGGACCTACATCAACTTGAAAATATAGCGCTTTATGCGCGTTATCTGCGAGAGAACCCACAAGAACAAGACCTATTATTTAAAGAACTGTTAATTGGGGTAACCCATTTTTTTCGCGATAAAGACGTTTGGGCGCAACTCAAGTCAAGCTCGCTGCCAGCACTATTAGAAAATTATCCTGAAGGTAAAGAACTTCGAGCTTGGGTTACCGCCTGCTCGACCGGTGAAGAGGCTTATTCACTCGCCATGACTATGATGGATGTCTTAGATGAGATTAAGCCTAAAGCGCGTTTTAAACTACAAATTTTTGCGACCGATCTTGATGAAGATGCTATCAATATTGCCCGGCAAGGCTTTTATCCAGCAAGCATTGAGGCGGATATAACGCCCACACAATTGGCGCGTTATTTCATTAAAGATGATAGAGGTTATCGTATCAATAAGAAGATACGTGACATGATCATCTTTGCACCCCAGAATATCATCATGGATCCACCATTTACCAAGTTAGATATTGTTACCTGCCGTAATCTGCTAATTTACCTTGGACCAGAATTACAAAAAAAGTTAATTCCATTGTTCCACTACGCATTGAATTCTCATGGTATTTTGATGTTGGGCAATGCCGAAACCATAGGTAATTTTACCAACTTGTTCTTAGCACTTAACGATAGTGCACGGATTTTTACCCGTATCGATATTTCCAAAAAACGAATGGATGTCGACTTTCCCTCAAGGATATTTCCTGTTATATCTTTGATACACAATGAACCCAAGAGAACCCGCGACATGAGTAAAGACATCATTAACCTACAAACGCAGGCAGACCAAATCCTACTACAAAATTACTCGCCTGCAGCGGTATTGGTTAATGCTGCCGGTGATATTATGTATATCAATGGTCGCACGGGTAAATATTTAGAAGCCTCGGCGGGTAAGGCCAATTGGAATATTCACGTGATGGCGCATGAAGAACTCCTCATGCACCTTAACCTCGCGATGAAAAAAGCGCAGACACAAGAAGCGCCAGTTATTATTGAAAACCTGATGGTAGGCAAAGAAACCATTAACTTAACGGTGCAAGCCATTGCTAAGCCAAAAGCTTTAATGGGTTTGCTGATGGTGGTTTTTACCAAGGTGTTAGCACCGACCGCGCAGCCGAGTAAAAATCAGGGTAAAGCAGCAGAAAATAATCAGCTAGAACTGCAACATGCGCGCGATGAGATAGAAGCAACTCGCGAACAAATGCAGGCGGCACAAGAAGAACTCAGGTCCACCAATGAAGAGTTACAATCAACCAATGAGGAGTTGCAATCCACCAATGAAGAATTGACCACTTCTAAAGAAGAAATGCAGTCAATGAATGAAGAGTTGCAAACGGTTAATACCGAACTACAATCTAAAGTTGATGATTTGTCATGGGTCAACAACGACATGAAAAACCTGCTTAATAGCACAGAAATAGCGACGATATTTCTCGATAATGGGCTACGTGTAAGACGATTCACCAACTACGCCACCCACCTATTTAAGCTGATCCCGAGTGATGTCGGTCGACCACTGTCTGACATAGTTACTGAGCTCGATTATACTTCACTACAAAAAGATGCGCGGGAAGTGTTAGACACACTGGTTTTCATAGAAAAAGAAATAACCGCCAGTAATAATCGTTGGTTTAGGGTGCGCATTATGCCTTATGCCACACAAGAAAACGTGATTGACGGCGTGGTCATTACCTTCACTGACATTAGCGAAGCCAAGCTGCTTGAATCACAGTTACGTAAAATAAAGCCAACTATATGACCAAGCCTACACAGCCACCCAAACTATTAGCGAAACTCTCACCCAAAGAGTTACGCCAGCTTGCTGAAGCACAAGTGAAAAAAAATAAGGACAACAAAAAAGCTGTTCTTATCGAAAATGATACCCTAAAGCTGTTACACGAACTGCAAGTTCATCAAATTGAATTGGAAATGCAAAATGATGAGTTGCAGCAAGCGCGGATAACTGAAAAATTACATTATCGCTACACTGAGTTATTTGAGTTTGCACCCATTGCTTATTTTTCTTTTGATCTGCAAGGTAAAATTACTCAGGTCAATTTACGAGGTGCGAACTTATTGGCTATTGATCGCGTTCACTTAGTCGGAAAAAGCTTTGTCAACTACGTCACAATACCTCATCGCCATACTTTTAATGATTGTTTGGCAAAAGTATTTCAGCATAAGGGCATACAATCTTTTGAGATATTAGTTCGCGTTAACAAGACAACACGTTGGCTAAATATCGAAGCTAATCTGGGTATTACAGGCACTGATTGTCTTGCCGCACTGATTGACGTTACCGAAAGAAAACAAGCTGAAAATGAGCAAAAACTGTCCGCCAGTGTCTTTACTTATGCTAGAGAAGGCATCACGATTACCGATAGTAATGCTATTATTATCGATGTTAACGACAGTTTCACCCGTATAACAGGTTATAGTCGTGAAGAGGCGATTGGTCAAAACCTGCGTTTTCTCCAATCAAGTCAAGAGACCCCTGAATTTTTTTCCAACATTGATCAAGCACTGCAAAAAGATGGCAATTGGTCTGGTGAAATTTGGAACAAGCGTAAAAATGGTGAAGTGTATGCTGAAATGACGACCATTAGTGCGGTGTGCAATGAGCATGGCATCGCGACCCATTATATCACCTTAGCTAACGATATTACCCCGATGAAAGAGCATCAAACTCAACTAGAGAGAATAGCTCATTACGATGTACTGACTAATTTACCCAATCGAGTATTGCTGGCTGACCGATTATCTCAAGCCATGTTACAGTGCCGTCGTCACAAGCATTTACTTGCCGTGGCTTTTCTAGATTTAGACGGTTTTAAAGCGGTTAATGATATGCATGATCATGACGTGGGGGATAAACTACTCATTGCCCTCTCAGTTCGTATGAAAGAGGCGTTACGCGAGGGTGATACCTTAGCCCGCATTGGCGGTGATGAGTTTGTCGCCGTATTAACTGATTTAGACAAAGTGGAAGATTGTGAGCCGGTATTAGAACGCTTGTTATTATCCGCGTCTGAGCCGATTACTGTCAATAATGTTATCTTCCATTTATCAGCCAGTATTGGCATAACGATTTACCCACAAGATAATGCCAATGCTGACCAGTTGGTACGCCATGCCGATCAAGCTATGTATGTAGCTAAAGGTTCAGGTAAAAATTGTTATCATTTGTTTGATACCGCTCAAGATGACGCGGTTAAAATGCATCAAGAAAACCTAGAAGCTATTCGTAATGCCTTAGACCATCATCAATTTGTACTTCATTATCAGCCTAAGGTTAATATGAAGACTGGAATAGTGATAGGCGTTGAAGCGCTTATTCGCTGGCAACATCCTCAACGAGGGTTATTAAACCCTATCGATTTTTTACCCGTTATTGAAAATAACCCGATGAATATTGAGGTGGGTGAATGGGTTATTGATAGCGCACTGACACAAATCAGCGAATGGAAAAAAATGGGGCTTAGCCTCCTAAACATAAGCGTAAACATTGCTGCGGTTCAATTACAACAGTCTAGCTTTACACAGACCTTAACCTCATTACTAGCAGCCCACCCCGATGTTGAACCTCGCTATTTAGAACTAGAAGTGCTGGAAACCAGTGCGTTAGATGATATTAACCATATCTCAAACATCATGCATGACTGTATCGCGCTGGGTGTAAACTTTGCCTTGGATGATTTTGGCACCGGTTATTCATCACTCACTTATCTTAGGCGTTTACCCGCCAGCATGATTAAGATAGACCAGAGTTTTGTCCAAGACATGCTAATTGACGTTGAAGATTTGGCCATTGTTGAAAGCGTAATAGCTTTAGCTAAGTCATTCAAACGTGGCGTAATTGCTGAAGGCGTTGAATCAATTGAACATTGTAAGGCTATACTAGAACTGGGCTGTGACTTAGCTCAAGGTAATGGTATTGCCAAACCTATGCCAGCAAGCGATATTCCTGCTTGGGTTAATCAGTGGAATCCTGATGTGAGTTGGCAAACGCAATAAGCTTAAAAACCTCGCAGTAACAGGTCTTTTTTTCTATAAAAGTGCAGTTAACCTTAGGCCCACTTTATGGCTGCAGCACTTCATGGTTGTAGCACTATATTCAAAAACCAAAAAAACAGCTTATCGCCAACAAATTTATTAATTTTTCACCTGTAAATACCCTACAGTCATCTCTTTCATAGTCGCCAATATCATAAACTAGCGATTGTTTGACAACATGCGATTGTATTCTCTCCTGCCTTACCGCCATTTAATAGCAATCACATTAAGTTATTGCTCACTTGTGAAGGGTATCAATTAGCATGGTCTGACTTGGCAAAAATTGCTGGTTTTCCAGTAATTTCTAACAAATCGATACGCTTTAGTAACGGAATACGATTCGCAGAAATGTCAGCAATAGTGACACCATCTAGCACATCCATAAATGCATGAGTTGCTTCCTGAATTTTTTTAGATAGCTTGCAAATACCAATCAACGGGCAGGTGTTTTTCTCAGGGTTAAAACACTCCACTACATCTAATGGCCCTTCGGTAAGACGCACAACATCACCGACAATGATCTCTTCTGCCGGGCGGCTTAACCGAAAGCCACCATTACGTCCTCGCACTGTTTCTAAATAACCGGCTTTGCCTAGCTCGTGCACCACTTTGACAATGTGCGGGCGTGACACGCCATGAATGAAAACCACGTCATCTACCCGCACTAGTTCAGGGGCTTTAAGTGCGGCCAACTGTAAACAACGCATCGCATAGTTGGTATAACTGGTTAATTTCATCAGGTGCTCTCTATTTTTATGTTGGGCTTTTATTGATTGTCACATTTAAAAGTTATATTTTCAATATTGCTTTTATTGCCACATCAGTTTAACATACATTTAAAATACAACTTATATGAGCACTATAGTTATGTTGGAAAGCTTCACTGCGGAGACCCTTGCCAGAATGCAGTTTGCATTCACTGTCTCCTTCCATATTATATTCCCAGCCTTTTCGATCGGAGTGGCCAGTTATCTAGCGGTATTGAATGGCTTGTGGCTAAAAACACATGATCAAACTTACCTTTTTTTGTTTAACTATTGGAAGAAAATTTTCGCGGTTGCCTTTGGCATGGGTGTAGTGTCCGGTATTGTGATGTCGTATCAATTTGGCACTAACTGGTCGGTGTTTGCAGATAAAACTGGGCCAATACTTGGGCCACTTATGGCCTATGAAGTACTCTCTGCCTTCTTCTTAGAGGCGGGTTTTTTAGGCATCGCTTTGTTTGGACGTGAGCGCGTGGGTAATGGACTACACATGTTCGCAGTGTGTATGGTCGCCTTTGGCACTTTGATGTCAGCTACTTGGATTTTATCAGTCAACTCGTGGATGCAAACGCCTGTTGGCTATAGTATTAATGACGTAGGGCAATTTATTCCAGAAGACTGGTGGCAGATTGTTTTCAACCCTTCGTTTCCGTACCGTTTAGTACACATGGTAATGGCTGCCTTTCTGACAACCGCGCTAGTGGTTGGTGCTGTTGGTGCATTACACCTGCTAAGAAACAAGGCTGATGCTGCTGCACGTCGCATGTTTTCAATGGCGATGTGGATGTTAATTATTGTCGCCCCCTTACAAATTGTTGTGGGAGACTTTCACGGTTTAAACACTTTAGAGTATCAACCAGTCAAAGTTATGGCGATGGAAGGACACTATGACAGCCACCCAGAGGGTGGACCGCTCATCTTATTTGGCATTCCTAACTCAGAAGAAAAAAGGATTGATTACGCTATTCAGATACCCAAACTCTCTAGCTTGATCTTAAAGCATGACTTAAACGCCCCGCTCGCAGGTTTAGATACTATTCCTGATGAAGACGAACCCCCTGTTGCAGTGATATTCTGGAGCTTCCGTATTATGATTTTGCTAGGCTTTGCCATGTTAGGACTGGGCGTATGGAGCTTATGGCGACGCATTCGCGGCAAGCTTTATGATGACGATTTGTTAAAGCGGGCGACAATTGTTATGGGCCCCATGGGATTTGTTGCCGTACTGGCAGGTTGGGTTACTACTGAAGTCGGCCGTCAACCTTTCACCGTTTACGGACTATTGCGCACAACCGACAGTCTTGCACCGATTGATGCGCCTGCGGTTGCGGTATCGCTAATCGCATTTATCATCGTTTATTTCTTTGTCTTTGGTGCAGGTACTTTTTATATATTAAGACTGATGAATAAACCGACAGCGACGTCAGACCTTGAGATAAATGACGGCCCTACCCGGACCGCACAAAACCAATTTATTGCAACAACTGCCGCAGACCTTAAGTCAAGTGCGCAAGGAGACAATCGTGGAATTTGAATTATCGTTTATCTGGGCGATGATTATCGCCTTCGCTGTACTCACTTATGTCATTTTAGATGGCTTTGATCTGGGCATAGGTATTTTGTTTCCGTCGGCTAAATCAGAGCAAGATAAGTCCGTTATGATGAATACCATTGCCCCCGTTTGGGACGGTAATGAAACTTGGCTAGTCATGGGAGGCGGTGGTTTATTTGCCGTTTTCCCTCTAGCCTATGCCGTTATTATGCCAGCCTTGTACATGCCTATTATACTGATGCTGTTAGCACTGATTTTCAGAGGCGTTGCCTTTGAATATCGCTGGCGAACTGTTCGTTGGAAGCCTGTTTGGGACTTTGCCTTCTTCGCAGGCTCGGTTATAGCAGCCTTTACTCAAGGTATTTCGCTCGGGGCCTTGGTGCAAGGTATTGAAGTGTCAAATCGCGCCTACGCTGGAGGCTGGTGGGATTGGCTAACCCCGTTTTCACTATTAACCGGCTGTGCCGTTGTCATTGGCTACGGCTTGCTGGGCTCCACTTGGTTGATTATGAAAACAGAAGGTGAACTACAAGCTAGAATGCGCGGTTATGCAAAATGGTTAGGCATTGCTACCCTAGGTTTTATTGGTGTTGTCAGTATTCTCACCCCGTTCAAAGACCCCGCTTATTTTCAACGTTGGTTTACACTGCCAGGTAGCATTTTTAGTGTGTTGGTTCCCGCTTTAGTCGGGCTGTGTACTTGGTTGCTATTTATGGGGTTAAAACAAAACAAAGAAGCGCAACCATTTCTCGCCTCACTGGGCTTATTTGTCCTCAGTTTTATCGGTATTCTTGTTAGTTTTTACCCTAATATTGTACCGCCAAGTCTCACAATTGCTGAAGCAGCAGCGCCTGATTCAAGTTTAAAGTTCACGCTGGTGGGGACTATGGTTTTAGTGCCACTTATTTTAATCTATACCGCTTATGCATATTGGGTTTTCCGGGGCAAAGTAAAACCTGAAGATGGCTATCACTAATGGCTTGGCAAAAATGGAAAAAACTAGCTTGGTTTGTTGGCATTTGGCTTGCTGGGGTTTTAGCACTGAGCATTGTAGCTATGCTTATCAAGTCAGTAATTCTTTAACGGTTTGCTGTATCGGGTCTGACTAAAACTTGCTTGGTTTGTTAAATTAAACCGAGCAGATTTTGGTTGCTAAGCCGTCCAACCTATCACTACATTTTAACCATTAAGAATAAGAAAGTAATTAATCAATTTGGTATGAGTGTTCATAGCGGCCTTGGAGTGAAAGTGTGCCCGTGAGGCACAAAATAAAAGGCGGCTGAATAAATTCAGCCGCCTTTATATATCAACAAGAACGATCAATAAATCATAAGATATTTATTAACGGATCGTATTAAGATTACGCTCGATTTTTATCGAGATGATAAGCCTTAATTTACTGCTGTTATTTTCCTTTTTTACCTTTCTTTGATTCACAGCTTGTAGCGGCATAAGCCATTTCATTAGTACCATTAGTGCTCATGTAAACTTCATTGACTTTGACACTGTCATGTTTTTTATGACAACGTTCTATTTCGCCTTGGAAATTCAAGGTTGCCATGCCACCTTCTGAACTCAACACTTGAAGGTCTTCGCCAGGTACTGGTGCTGTGCCATTGCCATCATTGAAATATGATGAGCCAACACTACCATCGTCATTTTCTATGCCAACGGTTAAGTTTGCAGGAATAAGCGGCAAGTCAGCATAAACAAACCAAATGTTTGAGGTATTCGTTTCTACCCAAACTTGGAAAGTAGAAGTGGTAGGGTCACCAAAAAATGGCACGTTTTCCCATTCATAAATAGTGAACTGTCGTGGTCCTGCATCCAGTACAGCTACATACCAATTACCACCTGCAGCAAGATTTAAGTCTGACCAAAATGGCGCTAAAATATTATTAGGCAGTGAAACGTTGGGTAAATTTTGGTTGGACGCTCCAGCAGCAGAGCCACTGGCGGTGCCTACTTCAATGGTGCCATTCACCGACCAAATAACACTAGAGTAGGTTTGTCCATTGTAATCAAACGAGGGGACGTTCAGGGAGAATGAACCATCATCACAATCTACCGGACAACCAAAGGGTGCTATTCCGAAGGCTCCTAACGAGAAGTAGCCAAAAGGTGCTGGTGAGCTTTGTAAATTAAGGCCACCCACGTCAAGGAAAACGCTCCAGTCAACTTGATTATCATTTACGTTAACAGGAGATGCTTCTGAGCCATTAGTGATAGCACTACTGACTGAGCCATCTACTAAACTCATGCCTGCAGGTAACATGTCAGTAATATCAATAACATCAATTATTTGCCCGTTAGTTACCTTGATTTCATAGTTAAGCACGTCACCTTCTTTCGCCGATGCCATATCGACAGTTTTTGACAAGTTAGGCGTTGAGCTTCGATTGGCGTTAACGGCAATCGGCATGTGCAAGTCAACATAATGATGGCCCGACGATTTTAGCTTTAACTCACCAAAATTCCAGCCTGCTGGCGCTAATGTGGTGTCAGCCGTGATAGTTATAGTAGCGCTTTCACCTTGATGTAGTGAAATGTTTTTAGGTGCAACGCTTACCTCCATAGTGTCACTTTTACCACTTAGCTTCCAATGCCCGTGTTTGTCACCTGTATGCGTAACCACACGGGTCCAGCTACAGGTTCTTACACAGTTGCTTTCTTGCATACTGGCAATGTTTAAGGTACGAGGATCTCCGCCGGTATCTGGGTTAGCGGCAAGAAAGTTTTCAGGCGTTTCACTTAACACTAAGCCTGCGCGTAATACTTTATTGAGTTGTACTCTACCTGCACCAACATCAAAGGGGTCTGCTGAAGTTATGCCATCATCTTTTAGAAGATGCTTAGTTTTAGAGGTCATCATTAAGGCAGATTTTATTTCATAAGGGGTCCAGTCGGTCAGCATGCCTACTAAAGCACCACTACCGGCATTATGCGGACTTGACATAGACGTGCCCGATAAAAAGGCAAATTCAGGCGAAGGTGTTACGCCGTCAGTATTAACTGCTGCCATAATGTCGACACCAGGAGCACCAATATCAGGCTTTAATATATCAAGGGTAGTATTTGGACCACGTGAACTAAAACCCGCAGTGACATCGCCATTAGCTTTATCAAGATTAAGTGTATAACCTTGAATAGAGCCGATAGTATTGGCATTTGATGCAAGCCAATTTTTTAGTATTTCACCATTAGTGAAACCTAAATGTACCCCAGGTAAAAAGTGAGCATCGCCAACAACGGCTTCGCCGTTAGCCGCAGCATTGGCAAGTACAAAGCCACCAGCCCCACCTGCTAGCACATTAGCACCTTTTGCTGTACGTGCTATAGCACCACGATCACAAACCACTATTTCACCATTGAAATGACCTGCTGGAAATGGCGCTAAGCATTGCTCCGGTGTGGCATCGTTTTGCGAACCATTTGCTGTTGGGAAGTTACCCGCAAACACGATAGGAGCCGGACCATAACCACGGGTAAAGCCCTTGCCAAAAATATTTGCTAAGACATCACCATCACTGGACATATCCACTACCGCGTTTTCTATTTTTCGGTTATGTGTCATTGCTGCAGTAGTACTTACCCACGGAGAATTATGGGCAACCGTTGCCGCACCTGGGCCACTATTACCGGCAGAAGTTGATACATAAATACCGGCAGCCGTAGCATTTAAAAAACCGAGTTCTACGGGATCGCTATAAGGGTTTTCTCCTCCTGAAATAGAATAGTTTAATGATTGAATACCATTGGGTAGATTAGAAGCATCTACTACCACTTGGTCAATGGCGGCTAATAGCGCTGAACCCGGGCAGCTGTCAACACAAACATCATACATAATAATATTTGCATGAGGAGCAACACCTGATATATCACGAGTTAAATCAGTTGTTGGCGCATACATAACCGCAGGTTTTACAAAGTTTCCTGCTGTGGTACTGGCCGTATGGCTACCGTGACCATCACTGTCTTCAGGCGAGTTAGGATCGGCTGGTGTTTGCACCATATCCCAAGCACCTATCAGTTTGTCATTACAAAACCCTGGGTTAGTTTCACAATAGCTGCCTGGCAGGTAATTGCCAGATCCTAATGGATTTTCATGATCGTAACCATCACCGCCTATGTCAGCAAATGAAGGATGATCGTGATTAATACCGCTATCTAATATGGCTACCACAGCGCCTTCACCCATTGAGCCTTGCATATGATTACCGTGGTTACCATGATGTTTACCATTACTATGGCTACCTTGCCAGATTTTATCTGCACCTATCCATTTTGGACCTACATCAGTCAAAAGATATTCAATGCGCTCTTTGCTGACACTAATGACATTGGGTAAGGTAGCCAAAATTTTAGCTTCTTGTTGATTGAGCTCCATCGCTACACCATTAAAGGCATGTTGATATTTATATTTCACATCAACTTTACGACCAAAGGCACGTTCAGAATTTTCGACTAAATCCACTTGCTTGGTTTTTAAAAACTTAGCATATTGTTTACTTGCTTTTGAATTAGCATTGAGTGACTTCACTCCTAAAGTTGCCGGGTTTGTGGCGCTAAATGCTTCAATACCACCTTTATAGCTTGCTACTGAAGGTGCATTCATTCTGACTATATATATCGACTTTTTATGGTCTGCTGACACTTTTTTATAGTTTTCATTAATAGAAACAATACTCTTAGCCTGAAAGTCGTGCGCGGTTATATTTATCTTTTCAGCATTGGCCGAAAGCGCTACAAATATACCGAGAAAAAAGCTAGATAGTCGTTTTATATTGTGTAGATTATAAGGAGGGATCTTTTTACTTATCATTGTTTATATCTCCAATTATTTGAAATAATTTCCGAGAAGCGCACAACAAAAGCGCTAATACATCACGGTAAAATATAATGTAATAAAATGAATATTTACCTGTTTCTACCAAAATATTTTTTTAATTAATATCAATCACACCATTACAATTTATTTAAGTTACCTAAATGTAATTGCTTGTATTTAGCCACTAGCACTGACCTTTAAACCTTAAAAGGCCTTAGATATTATTTAAAAACAAGCAGAAATAATGGCTTATTTCTCCCGATACAACTCATATTTTGGTGTTTGTGTTAAATATCATAATTTCAATTATATTTTTGCTTTTATGAACGAAAATCGTTCTTTATATACAAAAGCAATAATTATACTTTGATTAATCATTTTTTAATTAACAACTCGTTATAGAAAGCAAACATTACGTTCGTTGTTAAGTGTAAAAATATGACAATTAGCTATAATTTATTACTGTTTATATAGTAAACACTTGAACTAACTCAGAGCTAGGGTAAGTCAATTTGCATAAAAACCACATTAAGATCTAGCTCAATGAGGTTTTCAATAAGACAGAATGACCAATATTGGTCAAACATGAAACATCTAGCTACATCTTGTAATGATAGTTTTTCTTACTCATTTAGCCATCTTGCTCAACCAAATAATTTTAGTCAGCGCTATCACAATTTCTTTCCGCTGCGCGATAACTCAATCGCCTATATGTTTTTAAATGAAAGTATTGGCAAAGTGAATTAACTACATTCATAGTTTGATAAGCTCAAAACAGTATGACTATAGGCTTAACGGCGCTATTAGTGTGCGCTTTTCAACATAATTTAATGCCGCTTGTAGGGCTTCATGGCGATAGGTATAAGTGTTTTCTTTAGGCACCATAGCTAATAACTCAAATTTTTCTAATTGTTTTCGCGTTTGCTGATTTGGGCAGAGTAAGAACACGGCACAATTTGCCTCTCGGGCATCTTTAATCACATTTTCAAGCGCCAAACCGACGGTGACATCGAACATAGGTACGTCGGTTAAATCAAGGATCATCGCTTCATAATCACTGACACGGCTATGTTGACGCGCAATAGCTTTTGAGACGCTAAAAATCATTGGCCCTGAAAGATAAAAAAATAGCACTTTACCATTGGCGCGATCTAATAATACTCGTTCACCGTCGGTTAGCGGTACCACATCTTGATCTGTGTCACTGATCGCCTTTACTTGCTTGGCTTGTGCTCGACTCAGTTGTTCAATAATGAGGATGTTGGAGATAAATACGCCCAGCCCTACCGCTACAATCAAATCAACAAACACGGTTAATAACATAACGCCATACATAATCATCATGCCTTGTAGGCTGACTTTATGGGCGCGTTGAATAAAGCTCCAATCTAAAATATTTAAACCAACATAAACCGCAATACCGGCTAATACGGCCATCGGAATAGGCTCGGTTAGGCCACCTGCAATTAATACCACCAATGTTAATACCAGTGCCCTCACCATGCCTGATAACGGCGAACGCGCGCCAACTTGAATATTAGTAACTGTGCCCATAGTGGCGCCAGCGCCAGGTAAAGCGCCAAATAATCCTGAGATCATATTGGCAAGCCCTTGGCCACGTAGCTCCTTATCTGAGTCATGCTCTTTTCGGGTCAGTGAGTCACCAATAACCGCGGTTAATAAAGTATCAATACAGCCTAGCGTGCCTAAAACAAGAGCATCAACCACCATGGTCATAAACATGTCAGCCGTAAAGTGTGGCATAACTAAAGCAGGTAAGCCTGCAGGAATTTCTCCAATACGGCGAATACTGTCGATATCAAAAAATACAATGGAAAATAAAGTCACGAATACTAAAGCAACAAGTTGTGCAGGCACGTATTTTCGATACGGTTTTGGGAAAAAAAATAACACCGCTAAAGTCAGTATGCCAAGTAATAACTCGCTAAAATTAATATTTGATAAAATATTAGGCAGTGCTGATATTGTGCCTAAAACTCCACCGGCTGGGGCCGCTTGGCCTAACAGTGGTGACAGTTGCAAAATAATTAAGATCACACCTATACCTGACATAAAGCCAGATATGACACTGTAAGGCATTAAGGTAATATATTTACCCAACTTAAGTGTGCCGATTAATATTTGAAAGGCACCCGCCATCATGACCACAGTAAATGCCATCGCCATGCCTGATTCAGGATATTTCGCCATCATACTGGTAAGCACAGCGGTCATGATCACTGTCATCGGCCCAGTAGGCTCAGAGATCAGCGATGTTGACCCGCCAAATAAGGCAGCAAAAAAGCCAACTAAAATAGCCCCCCAAAGCCCAGCTTCAGCACCGGCTCCTGACGCTACGCCAAAAGCGAGTGCCAAGGGTAAAGAAATAATAGCGGTTGTGACACCACCAAAAATGTCACCTTTGAGATTTATATCGTTAAAGCGCTCACCAAACAAAACTTGATTCCTTGCCTTTGTTTAAATTAACTAATTCTAGCAAAACTTTAATTAGATAAGTACAGAAATAGCTTTAGATCAACGCTATTTAGATTGCCACAATAAGACACATTTATAATAGTGACTTAAACCAAAATGGCGAACATTACTGCTGGCAAATCCTACCCGAGTTATAGCTAATATTAAACGAGATAAAATTAATCCCATAAACTGCTATTAGTTTATCTATCACACACAATCACAGCATACATAGCCTTCTTTAAAAGGGTGAAACACCTCATACTGCGCTTCGCCAATGGTTAGCTATTATGATGTTTGGGCTTGTGTCTGATATGAATTAAAACCCCATCAATAAACAGAGTGTTAAAGGTTTTTCCAACACGCTCTATTTTGATGCTAATGCTAATGAAAAGTTTGCTTTTTAGTTTGTCGAAAAAAAGATAAAAAAAAATCCAATAACTAGGTATTGGATTTTATGATAAAACTTTCATAAACGCTGATTAGTTTATGTTAGTACAACCTTTCATATAAGGTTGTAAAACCGTGGGTACATTAATACTACCGTCAGCTTGTTGGTAGTTTTCTATCACAGCAACTAGCGTGCGACCCACTGCCAAACCTGAGCCATTGAGTGTATGAACAAGCTCTGTCTTATTAGTTTCACTATTGCGATATCTAGCTTGCATTCTACGGGCTTGGAAATCTGCCATGTTTGAGCAAGATGAAATTTCGCGATAGGTGTTTTGTGCTGGTAACCACACTTCAATATCAAAAGTTTTTGTCGCGCTAAAGCCGATGTCACCGGTACATAACACAACCGTACGATAAGGAAGTTCTAATTTTTCAAGAATTTTTTCTGCATGACCGGTTAACTCTTCTAAAGCTTTAAAAGAATCTTCAGGTTTAACAATTTGTACCATTTCAACTTTGTCGAACTGATGTTGGCGAATTAAACCGCGAATGTCACGACCATAAGAACCCGCCTCACTACGAAAACATGGGGTATGAGCACACATTTTAATGGGTAATTCTTGTTCGTCAACAATTTCGTCACGCACTAAGTTCGTTAACGGAACTTCAGCAGTTGGGATCAAAGAGAGTTTTTTATTGTTGAGTTCGGTATGGAATAAATCTTCACCAAATTTTGGTAACTGGCCAGTACCGTATAAAGATTCATGATTGACCAAGTAAGGCACATACATTTCTTGGTAGCCGTGCTCTTCACTGTGCACATCTAACATAAATTGTGCTAATGCTCGGTGTAATTTAGCAATTTGACCGCGCATAACAGCAAAGCGCGTACCCGCAAGCTTGGCACCACTTTCAAAGTCTAAACCTTTACCTAGAGCCGTGGCAACGTCAACATGATCTTTTACTTCAAAGTCAAATACACGCGGCGTACCCCAACGTTTAATTTCTACATTGTCGTCTTCACTTGCACCGGCAGGCACTGACTCATGAATTAAATTAGGTATGGCTGAAGCGATAAGGTCAATTTGCGCCAACACTTGCGTTTGTGCTTCTTTCGCGGCTTCTAACTCATCACCGAGTTTACTCACTTCGGCCAACAAGGGCTGAATATCTTCGCCACGGGCTTTCGCTTGACCTATCGACTTAGAGCGAGTGTTACGCTGATTTTGCAAATCTTGCGTGCTAATTTGGATCGCTTTACGTTGCTCTTCCAACATAATTAATTGCGCGGTGTCTAATTTATATCCGCGTTTAGCGAGCTCAGTTGCGGTATTTTCGATGTCTGTTCTAAGTAATTTTGGATCAAGCATGATATATCAGTGTTTTCTTTGTTATTTACTTGTTAAAAATAGATACAATATACATACCTAATGCTGCTGCAAAAATGCATAAACTGACATTAAGTAAGATGTTTATTGTCGCTTTAAATATGTCGCCTTGTTGTATTAATAACAAGGTATCTAATGAGAAGGTCGAAAATGTGGTAAATGCGCCTAAAAAGCCAATACCAATAAGTGTTCGATAAATACTAACCTCAATAACACCTTGTTCAATTAACCCATAAAGTGCTCCCATGATCAGGGAGCCGGAAATATTAACCGCCAGCGTCGCAAAAGGGAATCCTTTTCCGAGCCAATTGAAAATTAATTGTGAAATGTAAAATCTAAAACTCGCACCAAATGCACCCCCTATGGCGACAAATAGATATAAATAAAAGTTGCTTAGGGTATTAGTCATATCGTTTTTGGTCACTTTGTTGGTCTAACTGGTTTAAATAATTTAACTTATCACGCAATTGCTTTTCTAATCCGCGATCTGTGGGTTGGTAAAGTGTTGTTTGGGCTATTGCTTCTGGAAAGTAATTTTCACCGGCGGCAAAACCACCGACTTCGTCATGAGCATAACGATATTCTCCACCGTGCCCTAGTTCTTTAGTAATAGCGCTGGTCGCATTTTTTAAATGTAGCGGTACGTCAAGGTCACTAGTTGCAGCGGCCAAAGCTTTTGCTTGATTGAATGCGGTATAAACGGCATTACTTTTCGGCGCTAAGGCCATATAAACTGTAGCTTGGGCAATCGCTCGCTCGCCTTCACTTGGACCAACACGCTGAAAAGTATCCCAGGCATTCAGGGCTAATTGTATCGCCCTTGGATCAGCATTGCCAATATCTTCACTAGCAATCGCTAACAACCGACGAGCAACATACAGCGCATCACCACCACCGGTTAAAATACGGGCATACCAATATAGTGCAGCGTCAGGGTCTGAGCCGCGAACTGATTTATGAAAAGCACTAATTAAATCATAAAAGGCATCACCACCTTTGTCATACAGGGCAATTTTATTACCCGCTACTTGAATGAGCTGGGCTTTATTAAGTATTTGTTGGTTATTTTCAACGTTAGTAATTTCTAAACAGTTCTCAAAGAGGTTAAGTAACCTACGGGCATCACCATTTGCCAAAGCAATAAGTTGCTTTTTTGTTGCCTCGTCAATAATAATATCAAAGGTTGAACTTTGCTCTTGATAACTTATCGCACGGGCCAAGACATTACTGAGGTTGCTTTCACTGAGTTTTTTTAAGGTGTAAACACGAGCTCGCGATAATATCGCCTGATTGAGCTCAAAAGCCGGATTTTCAGTGGTTGCACCAATAAAAATAATAGTACCGTCTTCAATATGCGGTAAGAAAGCATCTTGCTGACTTTTGTTAAAACGATGAACTTCATCAACAAATAGTACGGTTCTGCGTTGTTGATGGGTAGCACGGTCTTTGGCATTTTCAATCGCCTGTCGTATATCTTTAATGCCTGACGTTACTGCAGAAACTCGTTCAATATCGGCATTGGCGTGATTGGCAATAATTTCTGCAATCGTGGTTTTACCTGTACCAGGTGGCCCCCAAAATATAAGGGAATGCACCTTACCTTGCTCGATAGCCAAAGCTAATGGCATGCCTTTAGCTAAGATATGTTCTTGGCCTTCATACTCAGCAAGCGATTTAGGCCTTAATTTTGCTGCTAAAGGCTTAAAACTGTCATCTTCAGCAAAACCTAGATCAAGTGAACCATTAGCGTTGATCATCTAAATAAACACCTTCGGGAACAGAAAACGTAAATAAATTCGCCTTAGGCGCTTTATCTTGATGTGTCAGGGTAATGACACTTAATTGGCCCGTGGCATCAAGAATATTAAACGCGGCAAGTTCGAGGTGGTTAAGCTTTTGTACAAAGCTAAGTTCTAAACTTTTAACACGAGCATTTTCATTGTTAGCGCTGATTAAATAACGATTATCTGTTAACTGCTTTACGCTATAATCTTGCCATAGCTGCTCGTCATTACTGGTGATTAATAAAATGGGTGTATTAGCTATCGCACTTTCTAAGGTATAGACACTGACCTGTTCAACAAACGGGTCATAAAACCACAGGTTTTTACCGTCTGAAACAATCAATGACTCATCGGGCATGATGGTTTGCCAATTAACTAAATTGGGTTTGCTAACGGCAAGTAACCCACTGCCTTGTTGTAATTTATTGCCCGCTTCATCAAAAATTTGCTGATTAAATTCAGCGCTAAAAAATTCAATTTTAGCTAATATTGCCATTAATTCACGTTTACTGTCATCGGCCTTTTTTTCAGCGGTATGAGATTCGACATTGCTAGTCGTCATGCTCACTTCATTGTTCGCTACACTACTGACTGCACTGGTTTTTACTGTGGTTTTTAGCTCTGCTATCACTTCACTTTCAGCACTTAAAGCAAGGCTAGTCGTTGATAATGCGGTACTAAAAAGTGCGGCGATGACCACAGCATTTTTTATCAATTTTGTCTTGGTTAGCATATTATGGCTCCTTAATTGGCGGTGGCGCTAGTACTTCTCGTGCGCCATTATTGCCCGGTTTGGTTACGACACCATGTATTTCCATTTGCTCGACAATACGGGCTGAACGGTTGTAACCAATTCTAAATTTACGTTGAATACTGGAAATAGAGACTCGGCCATTTTCAGTAATAAAGGCGATGGCTTCGTCATATAAGGTATCGAGTTCTTCTTCGCTGTCGGCGTCTGCTTGTTCACCGGGTAAAAGAATTTCTTGGTCTGAACCGCCTGACAAAATGTCTTCAATATAATTAGGCTCAGCTCTTGATTTCCAATCATTGACTACCGCATGCACTTCGTGATCATCAACAAAGGCACCATGAACTCGAATAGGTACAGCTTCACCTGGTGGTAAATAAAACATATCACCCATACCCAATAACTGATCAGCACCTTGCTGGTCTAGGATAATACGAGATTCAATACGAGATTGCACTCTAAGCGCCATACGGGTTGGAATATTGGCTTTAATTAAGCCAGTAATAACATCGGCTGATGGACGTTGCGTGGCTAAAATTAGGTGAATACCTGCGGCACGGGCTTTTTGTGCTATTCGAGCAATTAGTTCTTCTACTTTTTTACCCACTATCATCATCATGTCAGCAAATTCGTCAACAATAATCACGATTGATGGTAATTTACCTAAAGTAGGAGGTGTTTGCGTAAAAGCATCACTGGCTTGCCATAAGGGGTCAATCAGTGGTTCTCCCGCGGCGATGGCTTTAGCGACTTTGTCGTTATAGCCTTTAAGATTTCTCACCCCGAGTTTCGACATTAATTGATAACGGCGTTCCATTTCACCTACACACCAACGCAAGGCGTTAGCAGCTTCTTTCATGTCAGTGACCACTTCAGAAAGTAGATGAGGAATACCGTCATACACTGATAATTCAACTTGTTTAGGGTCAATCATGATCATACGGACATCTTCCGGCGAAGATTTATACAATATGCTGACAATCATGGTATTTACCGCAACAGATTTACCCGAACCTGTTGTACCTGCCACTAATAAATGCGGCATTTTCGCTAGGTCGGCAATCACAGGTTCGCCAGATATATCACTACCAATGGCCATGGCTAAATTTGATTTTGAATTAGCAAACTTGTCGCAAGCAATCACATCAGAAAAGAATACGGTTTCGCGATGTTTATTAGGTAATTCAATACCAATAACTGATTTACCTTCAATAACTTCTACCACACGCACACTTTTAGCTGATAACGAACGGGCTAAATCTTTCGATAGGTTGGTAATTTTACTGGCCTTAACACCTGGTGCTAAGTTTAATTCAAAACGGGTAATGACCGGACCAGGAAAAACACCCACCACTTCGGCTTTAATGCCAAATTCAATAAGTTTTGCTTCCACTAAGCGAGAAACTAGGTCTAATTGTTCTTGATCAATCGGATTTTTAACCCTATCGGTACGATCTAACAAATCTAATGACGGCATGTCATGATGATTTGGCGCTGCGGGCTTATCATTTTCTAATTGCTGGTAAATTTTGTCATGCAATGTGGCCGGCTCTTCAACAATGATTTTTTCAACTGGCTCAAATGCCGCTGCAATTTCATCAGCACTGACGTGTTCTTGCACATTGATGGCTAGCGGCTCACCCATTAACTCGTCGATATCAACATAGGGTTCTTTTTCGCGGGTGTTATAAGCACTGTCGTCATCACTTTTGGCAAAAATACTCTCATATTCTGTATCACTGATGGTCTCCAGCGCTTTTTTTACTTCTTCCGGCTCTTTCTCAAAAGCAATATAATGCTCAGTTACACTGCTGTCACTGTCACTATTATCACTGTCATTATTATTTTCCATATTTAAATCTTGTAATACTTGTTCAGTGTCATCAGATATTGCTGCTTTGGGCTCTTGTTCAGGCTTAGTGTCTAAATGTTGCTTGATCAGCGCGGGTATCGTTAAGCAGTATTCAATGGCGATAATGGCGTACTCCCCAACTCTGTCAATAGCCTTAAGCAGCGAAATTCCTGTTAGCAAGACGAATCCTGAACCGCAAAATGTTACAAATAACAAGGTGCTACCAATGAATGATAAATACGGCAAGAGTGAGTTACTTAATACATCCCCTAGAATACCGCCAGCAGAGAAGTAAAAAACATCGTCAAAATTCATACTGGCAATCGAAGTTATGCCAATATAAAACAAGATGAAACCAATAAATTTCAAGCCAAGTGTAAGGTAATCTAGTCGGATTAATTGGTGATATTTTTGAAATAATAGCCAACCGATAATTGCGATAACAAAAGGTAAACTGTAGGCAACTAAACCAAATAAGTTTAATAACAAATCAGATAAATAAGCCCCCACTGCACCACCTAAATTACGCACAGAACTTTGATAACCTGTTTGTGACCAACCAGGATCTGCGGGATCAAAACTAAAGAGCGCTAACATGATAAACATGGCAAAGACGCAAAAGACTAAAAGTCCTGCTTCGAGGAGACGTTGAACGCCGTTTAACTTTGGAGATGGAGAAGACAAATGCACACTCTTGAAAAAATTATCATTATATTAAGCTTAAAATACCAAAAATTAGCGATGAATAAAACGTAATACCGAACATTAGCGCTTTATTGGCAAGAGATTTGACGATTTTACCTCTTCCATCACGACATAAGTTCTACTTTCACTCACCGCAGGCAGTCTTAATAAGGTATTACCGAGTAACTCACGATAAGCGGCAATATCAGCCACACGTGTTTTCAATAAAAAATCAAAATCCCCTGAGACCAAATGACATTCTTGAATAACATCTAATTCATGAACCGCTTTGGAAAAGTCATCAAATACATCTGGGCTAGTTTTGGTTAACGTAATTTCAACAATAACCAATAACGCGGCATCTAATTTTTGCGGATTTAGCATGGCTTGATAACCGAGAATAAAACGGTCGTTTTCCAGACGTTTTACTCGCTCTAAACAAGGCGTAGCACTTAAGCCAACCCTTTTTGACAATTCAATATTAGATAAACGGCCATTTTTTTGTAGTTCAATCAAAATATTTTTGTCTATACGATCAATTTTTTTAGCTGTTGATGAACTCATATATAATTCGCTATAAAATAAAGCATTAACAGGATTATACCCTAATTTAGTGAAAAAAACGATAGGTTAATCCGCTATAAAGTCATTATACTAGCTCCATATTTTACCGCAGAGATAAAGCTATGATTATTGGTGTACCTAAAGAAATAAAAAACCACGAATACCGTATTGGACTAACTCCAGCAGGTGTTAAAGAGTTAGTTGTAAATGGCCACAACGTTATCGTTGAAAATAATGGTGGAGCAGAAATCGGTTTTGATAATGAGCAATACATTACCGCCGGTGCAAAAATTATTGATACCGCAGCAGAAATTTTTGCTACTGCTGACATGATCATCAAAGTAAAAGAGCCACAAACCAATGAGTGTAAAATGCTTCGCCCTGGCCAAGTACTGTTTACTTATTTACATTTAGCCCCAGATCCAAAACAAACAGAACTGCTTGTCGCTTCTGGTGCTACTTGTATTGCCTACGAAACAGTGACTCAACATGGCGGTGGCTTACCTCTTTTAGCACCCATGTCTGAAGTGGCCGGCCGTATGTCTATTCAAGCAGGTGCGCACGCATTAGAAAAAGCACAAGGCGGTTTGGGCGCATTATTAGGTGGTGTACCTGGTGTTGCTCCTGCCAAAGTACTTATTATTGGTGGTGGCGTTGTTGGCACTCAAGCAGCCCGTATGGCTGTTGGTATGGGCGCTGATGTGACCATTTTAGATCGCTCTTTGCCACGTCTTCGCCAGTTAGATACAGAGTTTGATAGTCGCTTAAAAACAGTCTATTCAACGGCTGATGCTATGGACCAGCTTATTGTTGAAGCTGACCTAGTTATTGGTGCAGTATTGATCCCTGGTGCTGCAGCACCTAAATTGGTTACGGCACAACACATTAAAATGATGAAGAAAGGCGCTGTTGTAGTTGACGTTGCCATTGACCAAGGTGGTTGTTTTGAAACATCAAAAGCAACTACTCACCAAGACCCAACTTATATGGTTGATGATGTCGTACATTACTGTGTCGCTAATATGCCTGGTGGTGTCGCAAGAACATCAACGCTGGCTTTAACCAATGCTACTATGCCATTTACAGTTACTTTGGCAAATAAGGGTGCTAAACAAGCAATGCTTGATGACGTACACTTAATGGCTGGTTTGAATGTTTTAGGTGGAAAAGTCACTTATAAGCCTGTTGCTGATGTACTAGGTTATCAGTATGTTAGACCAGAAGACGCTATAGCAACGTTATAGGCTTTACTGGATAACATACTTAAAGCCGCTAGTTAATAGCGGCTTTTTTTATTAGCGATTCTAATAGCGCCAAGATTACAAATCTATGGGCCATTTGTAAAAATAGCCTTGCAGTTTTGCAAAATAAGTTATTAATTATAATTATTTCTTTGTTGCTCTCTTGAGATAATCACTTAGAATCCCAACCATTGTCACATCAACGTATTTTATTTTTTGGAGTAGTTCATGAGCGAAGCAAGACATTGCCCGTTACTCATATTGGGTTCAGGCCCTGCAGGATATACCGCAGCTGTTTATGCTGCACGAGCAAATTTAAAACCTGTGATGATTACAGGTTTACAACAAGGTGGTCAATTAACCACCACTACTGAAGTAGAAAACTGGCCCGGTGATGCCGATGACCTAACAGGCCCAGCATTAATGGACCGTATGCAAAAACATGCGGAAAAATTTGATACTGAAATTATTTTTGACCACATCAATGAAGTTGACTTTAGTGAGAAACCGTACAAATTAAAAGGTGATTCTGGCTATTATACTTGTGATGCCCTTATTATCTGTACTGGCGCCTCAGCGCAATACCTAGGGCTACCTTCTGAAGAAGCCTTTATGGGTAAAGGTGTTTCTGCCTGTGCAACTTGTGACGGGTTTTTCTATAAAAATCAAAAAGTTGCAGTTGTTGGTGGTGGTAATACCGCGGTTGAAGAAGCCTTGTACTTATCAAATATTGCCTCTGAAGTTCACTTAATTCACCGTCGTGATACCTTTCGTTCAGAAAAGATTTTGATCACACGTTTAATGGATAAAGTGGCCAACGGTAATATCATATTACACCTAGACCGTACGTTAGACGAAGTACTAGGTGACAATATGGGTGTAACAGGTTTACGCCTTAAAGACATGAAGTCAGATGCTACCGAAGAACTTGATGTTATGGGTGTCTTTATCGCGATTGGCCATAAGCCAAATACTGATATATTTAATGGCAAACTTGAGATGAAAAACGGCTATTTAACCATTCAAAGTGGTACGAATGGTAACGCGACACAAACCAGTATTGAAGGTATTTACGCGGCTGGCGATGTTGCTGACCATATATACCGTCAAGCCATTACTTCAGCTGGTGCTGGTTGTATGGCAGCACTAGATGCCGAGCGTTACCTCGACGCAAAAGGTAGTCGCTAGTCAATGAAACGAGCTATTCCTTGGTTATCTTCGAATAGCTCAACTTTCCCTGATTTATCTAGCGCCTTAGATGAACCAAACGGTCTTCTTGCTTTCGGCGATGACTTATCACCCCAGCGAATTATTCAAGCTTATCAACTCGGGATTTTCCCTTGGTTTAGTGATGGCGATCCGGTGATGTGGTGGAGTCCAAATCCACGTGGGATTATTAATATTGCTCAGCTTAATATTAATAAAACACTACAAAAAATACTTAAGCGCGAGCATTTTAGTGTCACACTCAATAAAGATTTTAAGCAGGTTATTGAGCTATGTGCTGATGCACCCTTTCGCTGTGAGGAGACTTGGATTGTTAATCCAATGCTATCAGCTTATAAAAAACTACATGCTCAAGGTAAGGCCCACTCGATTGAAGTTTGGCAAAATGAGCAATTAGTGGGTGGATTATATGGTGTGGCCGTTAACGGTTATTTTTCTGGTGAATCAATGTTTTACCGAGAAAGTAATGCCTCAAAAGTAGCCTTGGTGTATTTAGCTAGCTTACTAAAATCAATAGGTATTGAGCTTATTGACTGTCAAATGTTGAATCCTTTTTTAGCGTCAATGGGTTGTATTGAAGTATCCAGAGAACAATTTATTACCCAGCAAGTAGCGGCAAAAGCTATCGTACCGCCAGCCAACTTTTGGCAACCGAGGCCACTAACTTTAGCCTGATCCAAGATACCCACTTATAATATTGTTGTTAAACATTATTTTATAGTTTGCCTAGATAAAAAAATATTCCATAAGTTAAACTCATCAGTAAATCAAGGCAAGTTGCTCAATTGGTAATGGCTGATTATTGCGATTGAGCGCACAAAGCCGTGGTGTATTTTAACCAGCAAAAGTGAGCAATAATTTAATGAAATTGGTATAAATACTAGCCAAGGGCATACTGTTCAAATAATGCGCTAGCTTATATAAGTATAAGTATTAATAGCGGCTTAAATTTGATATAAAGTTTATAATAAATAAAAATAAAAAATTCATCTGGCATAACTCATTAATTAAGGACAAATAATTGAGAAAAAATCTTTATTGGTTATATTTAATCTTAGTTGTGTTTCACTCAAATTTTGCCTTCTCTTTAGACACGGCTGACATTGAGCAAAAGCTTAGCCGACAAAGTACGGTTAATCCAAAAGCAGTATTCTACAAAATTGAAGCTTTATTAGCAGATCCAGACATCCATATCGCTTTAAAAGCAAAGCTGATGGTCATGCAATCTGATATTGCTTACGTTATTGACCAAACTGAAAGTATTCTTAAATACTCAAAGTCGGCTTTAGCAACCGGCTTGTTAATTGAACCTTGGCACACTAGAGTGCTGATTAGCCAATCAAGAGGATATTATCAACGCGGGCAATTTAAAGAATTTTTTGCCACTGCAAATATGGCAGTTATCAAAGCAGAACAATCAAATTTATCAAATTATAAGGTGGCCGCCTTAGTAGAAAGAGCTTTTGCCTATCACTTATTAGACGATAATGAAGAAGCAAATAAAGATTTAAACCTAGCGTTAAAATATCTAGAATTACTGCCTAGCGTCTTTGATAAAGCAATAATACTTCAGCGATTTAGCGCCGTAAGTAAAGGCCTGGGTAATATAGAAATAGCTAAAAAATACCAAGGTCAAGCCAATGATATTTATAAAAAAAATAATGCCGCTCATTATTTATCTGTTGGTTATTATAATCTGAGCCGAATATATCAAGAAACTCAAGCTTGGGACGAAGCAGGTAAATTAATGCTGAAGTCTTATCGTTGGGCCTTAAAAGACAACAATAAGCTCAATCAAGCATTTTCATTATCTTGGCTATCAGAGTATCAAAGTAACTTAGAAAATCACTCACAAGCAAAAAAATATTTAAATAAAGCTATAATTGCTGCTGATGCAAGCACTTCAGAGCGGGTAAAAATACATGTTCGTAAAAATATGGCCCGTATCTTATGCCAAAACAAAGAATTTCAAGCCTGTAAAACCTTGCTTCTGGAAACCATTTTATTTGCAAAGTCTTATGAAATGCACCGTGATCAAGTGGAATTAATGCGAATATTGGCAGAAACATACTATCAACTGGGCGCGTTCGAGAAAGCCTATTTAATCTTAAAAGAAGCTAATTTAATCTAACTAAAATCTGTTGTTAAACTAGATAAAAAATCACCCTTCCTGCTATTTACAATGGCTAATATTAAATGTTTTTCAAGACAACTACCCTTATTTATTATTGTTACTGTGGTTTAAATCCACAACGACTATTGGGCAACCTGAAAATCACATTGTTGACCAGCACTAGCTGCTTACCTCTTTTATGCTGTCACAGTACCCTATAATAAACGTATCAATTACTAACCGTTAAAAGTTCTACCGAGTAAGCTTATTTTTTTGCCATGACATATACTTGCTCTTGGTCGATAATATAGTCCTATATCGCTCTACCCGTTTACATCATCGTAAAAAAACTTACTCATGCCACCTTTTCGCACCAGGATGTCAGTGATTATAAATGTAGTGAACCATTACCGAGGTGGTGATGAACGGCCATTTAGTGATCAATAACTCGCCTTGAATTGAACGAGTTATTCTTGTTGAATCGTGGCCAATTATTTAATCCATTAGGCCTTATATTTCACCATCACTCGGCGGCAAAATTGCTATAATGATTAAGTCACATTGCTTTGCAATGATTATATTTCATCTAAAAATTCAGTTACGGGTAGAGTATTAATGAGTTTAAATTATAAACTGGGTATTACAAAATCGTTTCCTTGTAATTACCTACCTGAACAGGAAGAGCGACTATTAATCGCTGTTGATGACGTCCTACATGATCGTGAACATTATGGTTGGCTAATGCAGCAAGGTTTTAGGCGCAGTGGTAATGATATTTATCGTCCCCATTGTATTGCCTGCCAAGCATGCCAATCACTACGTGTGCCAGTTCAAGACTTTAAGCCCTCAAGAAGCCAAAAACGCTTATTAAAAAGTAATCAGCTATTCAAGGTGATGTTAAGTAAAAAAGTTAAAGAAAACTACTACCCACTGTATGAACAATACATTAATACTATTCATCACGATGGCAGTATGTTTCCAGCATCAGACGAACAATTTCAAAGTTTTACCCATAACAATATTACTGAGCCATATTATATTGAAATTTGGCATGACCAAGTATTGATCAGTGTTGCCGTAACCGATGACATTCCTAATGGCTTATCAGCGGTTTATACCTTTTATCACCCAAGCTATAGGAAGCAGGGGCTTGGTGTTTTTTCAATTTTAAAACAAATTGAAATTGCAGCTGAACTTAAACGAGAGTTTCTCTACCTTGGTTACCAAATAGAGCAATGCAGTAAAATGAATTACAAAAATCGTTACCATCCCCACCAAATATTGGTCGAAAATCAATGGCAAACCGTAAATAAATAACACTATAGCTTTACATTAGCGCTGCAATTCGGCATTATCTGCGCAGCTTTTTGTTTACGCACTAATTTAGAGGTTCGGCGCCCAATGGCGAAAGAAGAAAATATTGAAATGCAAGGTACTGTTTTAGATACTTTGCCAAATACTATGTTCCGTGTTGAATTGGAAAATGGTCATGTTGTTACTGCTCATATTTCTGGGAAAATGCGTAAAAATTACATTCGTATTTTAACTGGCGATAAAGTCACTGTTGAATTAACACCATATGACTTATCTAAAGGTCGTATTATCTTCCGTGCTAGATAGAAATTAATTATTTCAGTTTTAGAAGTGCTTTAGTAATATGTAGTAAAGCGACTTTATGACTAAGATTTAATTAACGCCAATTAAGTAATGACAAAAAACCGAGCTTGCTCGGTTTTTTTATGTCTGAAAATAACCCTCAGCTTTTTTGTTCTGCACAACAACTAATACCCGCTAAATGATTCAAGTGAGCCATATAAGTAAGCCTAAAGTACCGACATCCTTGTCGGTACTGATGTGTTCACATTGACGTTAAAGAACGCTGATACGCTAAACAAATTTAAGGGCTTAAGCATCAAAGCTTAGTGTTCAACTAATTCTTTTTTTGATTCATAGTTAATCACCAACTTGTCTTTCTTCACCGCAACTTTAGCTACGCCACCTTGTGTTAGCTCACCAAAAAGTAATTCGTTTGCTAATGGTTTTTTCAACTGCTCTTGAATCAATCGAGCCATAGGTCGTGCACCCATTGTTTTGTCATAACCTTTAATGGCCATCCACTTTTTAGCATCTTTAGTGACCTCTAACGAAACACCCTTTTCATCAAGTTGAACCTGCAGTTCGACAATAAATTTATCAACAACTTGCTGGATAACTTCATCACCTAAGTGATTAAACCATACAATGTTATCTAAGCGATTACGAAACTCAGGCGAAAATACTTTGTTTATTTCGTCCATAGCATCAAGACTATTATCTTGTTGTTTAAAGCCAATAGATTGCTTCACAGTGTGTGCTACGCCCGCATTAGTTGTTAACACTAAGATAATATTTCTAAAATCGGCTTTACGGCCATTATTATCCGTTAAGGTACCATGGTCCATAACTTGTAATAGTATGTTGTAAACATCTTCATGTGCTTTTTCTATTTCATCTAACAACACAACGGCATGGGGATTTTTAATCACTGCATCGGTTAATAAGCCACCTTGTTCATAACCAACGTAACCTGGAGGAGCTCCAATTAAACGACTTACCGCATGTTTTTCCATATATTCAGACATGTCATATCGCAGTAGTTCTACGCCCAGCACTTTAGCTAATTGTTGAGTAACTTCTGTTTTACCAACCCCTGTTGGACCAGCGAAGATAAATGAACCAATAGGCTTACGTTCATTGCCTAAACCTGCTCGCGACAAGCGAATAACAGAGGTCAATTCGTCAATAGCATGATCTTGTCCAAAAACAACCAATTTTAAATTACGGTCGAGTGTTTTTAAACTATCAATCTCTGATGACGATACTGATTTTTCAGGAATACGTGCCATTTTGGCGATAATATTTTCAATGTCGTTATTATCGATCACTTTTTTACGTTTATCTGCAGCAACCAGTTGTTGACGCGCTCCGGCTTCATCAATAACATCAATGGCTTTATCGGGTAAAAATCGATCATTGATATATTTGGCAGAAAGCTGTGCCGCTGCCCTTAAGGCGCTATTAGTGTAACGAACACCATGATGCGCTTCGTATTTATCTTTCAAACCGTGCAAGATTTTTGTGGTGTCGTCCACACTGGGTTCAACAACATCTATTTTTTGAAAACGACGCGCTAATGCACGATCTTTTTCAAAAATACTTTGATACTCTTGATACGTGGTAGAGCCCATACAACGTAACTTGCCTGATGAAAGTAAAGGCTTGATCAAGTTTGAAGCATCTAACATGCCGCCAGACGCAGCACCCGCTCCTATAATGGTGTGAATCTCATCAATAAACAGAATGGCGTTGCCGTCTTGTTCTAACTCTTTTAATAGGGCTTTAAAGCGTTTTTCAAAATCACCACGGTATTTAGTACCCGCTAATAATGCGCCCATATCAAGAGAGTAAATAGTTGCATCAGCTAAAAACTCTGGCGCTTTGTCAGAAACCAATAAATTAGCTAAACCTTCAGCTATCGCTGTTTTACCAACACCTGCTTCACCAACAAATAAAGGGTTGTTTTTGCGGCGGCGACTTAGTACCTGTAATGTCCGCTCTAATTCGTTATCGCGGCCTATTAGTGGGTCTATATTACCTTTTAAGGCTTCTTCATTAAGATTAGTAGCAAAGTTATCAATCGTGCGTGGCTCTTCTTCACCTGCCGGCGCTTGCTCTTCGTTATGACTATTTTCTTGTTCAACTTTAGCAATACCGTGAGAAATAAAATTAACAATATCTAAGCGACTAATATCAGATTTCTTTAAAAAATAAGCCGCTTGTGATTCTTGTTCACTAAATATTGCAACGAGTACATTCGCACCATTAACTTCACTTTTACCCGATGACTGAACATGAAAAACGGCCCGTTGTAATACGCGCTGAAAACCTAGCGTGGGTTGAGTTTCTCTTTCTTCCTCACCGGAAGGAATAACCGGGGTCGTATCGGCGATGAAGGCTAACAATTCTTTTTTTAAGTTTGCCATATCAGCGCCACAGGCTTTTAAAGCCTCAATGGATGATGGATTATCTAACAACGCCAACAATAAATGCTCAACCGTCATAAATTCATGGCGAGACTCTTTAGCCTGACGAAAAGCCATATTTAACGATACTTCTAAATCTTTATTCAGCATAGGTTACTCCAATTTAAATCTTGCGTTTTTACACTTTTTCCATAGTACATTTAAGCGGATGTTCATTGCTTGTTGCGTAACTCAACACCTGATCAACTTTCGTTTCTGCTACTTCAGCAGTAAAGATGCCACAACGCCCTTTCCCTTTATAATGAATCGCTAACATAATCTCTGTAGCTTGCTCCGAGTTCATGTTAAAAAATTTACACAACACATCAATGACAAAGTCCATTGGAGTATAGTCGTCATTTAATAACACTACTGTATACATTGGGGGTTTCTGAAATTTTTCAACAACCTCATCATCAAGAACGTTTTGATCGTCTATTAACTCTTTCCATTTACTCATAATTCTATATTAGTCTGTCAGTTAAATTTTTGCTTTAAGATTTGAAAAAAATAATAACTAAAAACATCAAAAATCATAATATAACACTTGACTATTTTTATTTATTATCTACGATTTACTTTGGTGACTGTTTTTTAGTCTCCAAAAGTTAATACTAATACTTTAAAGAGTACTTTAAAGAATGCTTAGATAAAGCATACCTAATTACCGATGATTTTAGAAGGATGTTGAAGTATGGCTCACGGTACAGTTAAGTGGTTTAATAATGCAAAAGGGTTTGGTTTTATTCGTCCAGAGGATGGTGGTGAAGATATTTTTGCCCATTATTCAACGATTCAAATGGAAGGATACCGCACATTAAAAGCGGGACAGGATGTAAACTACGAATTAAACGGGGGGCCAAAAGGTGACCACGCGGCAAGCATTACGCCATCAGAAATAGAATCAGACAACTAAGTTAAGTTAAGTTAAAATTACTTTGTGGCTTAAAGTAAAAAACACAGCAACTGGGCTGTGTTTTTTTATGGTTAGCGATTATCAACAATAAAATATTTTGACTCTACCTATAACCTATTTCCAGTTTATATATGTGTTCGATTTACCTGTGATCAATTTACATGTGATCAATAATACAATCACCAAATTCAGAACAAGTCACCAATGTCGCATCATCCATTAAACGCTCAAAGTCATAAGTTACTGTCTTAGCGTTAATCGCACCAGACATCCCTTTTAACAATAAGTTAGCGGCTTCTGTCCAACCCATATGTCGTAACATCATTTCTGCAGATAAAATAACTGACCCAGGGTTAACCTTATTAAGTCCAGCATATTTTGGTGCTGTACCGTGTGTTGCTTCAAAGATAGCGACTTCATCATTTAAATTAGCGCCTGGTGCTATACCAATGCCACCCACTTGTGCCGCTAAGGCATCTGACAAATAATCACCATTTAAATTTAAGGTAGCAATAACGCTATATTCTGCTGGACGTAATAATATTTGCTGTAACATCGCATCGGCAATAACATCTTTAATGATGATTTCTTTACCTGTTTTAGGATTGATAAGGCTACACCAAGGACCACCATTTAATAGATCAGCGCCAAACTCTTCTCGGGCTAATTCATAACCCCATTCTTTAAAAGCCCCTTCAGTAAACTTCATGATATTACCTTTATGTACCAAAGTAACCGACTCTCTGTCGTGATCAATAGCGTATTGAATAGCTTTTCTTACTAATCTTTGGGTACCTTCTTTAGAAACTGGCTTGATACCGATACCACAATTTTCTTCGAAACGAATTTTTGTAACACCCATTTCTTCAGTTAAAAATTTGATCATTTTTTTAGCCTGATCACTGCCCGCTTGATATTCGATACCCGCGTAAATATCTTCAGAATTTTCTCTGAAAATCACCATGTCAACTTCACTAGGTTTTTTAACTGGGCTTGGTACGCCAGTAAACCATTGAACCGGGCGCTGGCACACATACAAATCTAGTATTTGTCTCAAGGCAACATTCAATGAACGCATACCACCGCCAACTGGTGTGGTTAGTGGGCCTTTAATTCCAACTTTGTATTCTTTGAACATGGCTAAAGTTTCATCGGGCAACCAAGTTTCTGAGTCATAAATTTGTGTTGCCTTTTCTCCAGCATACACTTCCATCCAATGAATTTTCCTATCTCCGCCATAAGCTTTATTCACGGCAGCATCAACCACTTTCATCATAGGGGGTGTTACATCGACACCTATGCCATCACCTTCAATAAATGGAATGATGGGATTGTTAGGTACTTTTAACAAACCTTGCTCTGAAGTAATTTTAGCACCTTCACTAGGAATATTTACATGGTTCGACATATGAGCTCTCCAAAATTTACTGATAAAATAGCCGTTTGCTAATTTCTTAATCTTAAAATAATAGAAAAAGAGCAATGACACTAATACTGAAATCGTGATAATGAAAATCATCAAGATGAATAATTAAAACGCTTGTATAAATAAAATGCAAACTTTTATCACAAATAAAGCCATCACTTGCAATAAAACTTTCACTGTACGGGTTAAAATTTTGGCAAAAAAAAACTAGGCAAGCGCCTAGTTTTCAAAATTTATTGATAAATTACGCTTAGAGTAAATTCGATAAAATTGTATTCAATGTCGCACTTGGACGCATGGCTTTTTCGGCTAATTCTCTGTCAGCAAAGTAATAACCATTAATATTCATACTAGGTCCTTGAGCAGCATTAAGCTCTGCAACAATTTTTGCTTCTTGTTTAGTCAGTGCTTGAGCAACAGCAACAAAACTTGATTTCAAGCTTTCATCGCTTGTTTGTTCTGCTAGTGCTTGTGCCCAATACATCGCTAAGTAGAAATGAGAACCACGGTTATCCAATTCTTTAACACGACGTGATGGTGATTTGTTTTCTTGCAAAAATTTAGCCGTTGCTATATCTAAAGTATCCGCTAACACTTTTGCTTTAGTATTGCCCGTTTTGATGCTTAAGTGCTCTAAAGAAGCCGCTAACGCTAAAAACTCACCTAATGAGTCCCAACGTAAGTGATTTTCTTTTTCAAACTGTTGCACGTGCTTAGGGGCTGAACCGCCGGCGCCTGTTTCGAATAAACCACCACCATTCATTAATGGCACAATAGAAAGCATTTTTGCACTCGTGCCAAGCTCTAAAATCGGAAATAAATCCGTTAAATAATCACGTAATACGTTACCGGTAACTGAGATAGTGTCTTCACCTTTAGCGACGCGCGCTAAAGTGTAGTCACAGGCTTTAACCGGTTCCATAATCTGAATGTCTAAACCAGTAGTGTCATGATCGGCAAGGTAGGTGTTAACTTTTTTGATCATTTGTGCATCATGACCACGGTTTTCATCTAACCAGAATATAGCTGGAACATTTGTTGCTCTGGCACGAGTTACTGCTAATTTTACCCAATCTTGAATCGGCGCGTCTTTAGCTTGACACATTCTCCAGATATCGCCTTCGCTCACTGCATGTTCTAGTAGCGTTGTGCCGTTATCGTCAACAACACGCATACTACCTTCACCGGACATGGTAAATGTTTTGTCGTGTGAGCCATATTCTTCCGCTTTCTGCGCCATTAAGCCAACATTAGGTACTGAACCCATGGTTGTTGGGTTGAAGGCGCCATTTTCACGACAAAAATCTACAACAGAAGAAAATACACCAGCGTAGTTACGATCTGGGATCATAAATTTGGTTTCTTTTAACGTACCATCTGGCGCCCACATCATACCTGATGAACGCAGTGCTGCCGGCATAGAGGCATCAATAATAACATCGCTTGGTACGTGTAAATTGGTAGTACCTTTGTCTGAATCAACCATAGCTAATTCAGGACGAGTGGCATATACAGCAGCAATATCCGCTTCAATTTCAGCTTTCTTTTCTGCTGATAAACGGCCAATTTTCGCATACACATCGCCAATACCATTATTGGCATCAACACCTAATTGATTAAAAGTAGCACCGTGCTTGGCAAAAACATCTTTGTAAAACACTTTAACGGCATGACCAAACATAATCGGGTCAGACACTTTCATCATAGTGGCTTTCAAATGTAGAGAAAGTAAAACACCTTCAGACTTTGCTTTGTCAGTTTCAGTAGCAAAAAAGTCAACCAGTGCCTTTTTGCTCATCAGTGAGGCATCAATGACTTCTTTATCTAATAACGCTAAATGCTCCTTTAATAAGGTTACGTCACCATTAGCACTGACAAATTCAATTTTAACATTGGTTGCGCCATCAATGGTTACTGATTTCTCACTACCGTAAAAATCGCCTGATTGCATATGTGCTACGTGTGATTTAGTCTTTGGTGACCAAGCGCCCATTGAGTGCGGATTAGTACGCGCATATTGCTTCACTGAGCTAGGGGCACGACGGTCTGAGTTACCTTCTCGTAATACAGGGTTTACCGCTGAACCTAGCACTTTAGCGTAAGTGAATTTAATCGACTCTTCAGCTTCATTTTGCGGCTCTTCAGGGTAATTAGGTAAATTATAACCTTTGGCTTGCAATTCTTTAATCGCTGCTTGCAATTGAGGGATAGACGCAGAAATGTTCGGTAACTTAATAATATTAGCTTCTGGTGTTTTGGCTAATTCGCCTAACTCAGCTAAGGCATCGTCCATACGCTGCTCAGCAGTTAAGTATTTAGGAAAGTTAGCTATAATACGACCGGCAAATGAAATATCACGAGTTTCAACATCGATAGCAGAAGACGCAGCAAATGCTTTCACGATAGGTAAAAAAGAATGCGTAGCTAAAGCTGGTGCTTCATCGGTAATAGTATAAATAATTTTTGATGTATCTGTGGTCATTTAAAAATCCTTTGATGATTTGCCATTTATCGATAAAATGAATGGTCATTTGAAATTGAATGGCTCTTCATTTTATCGATAAAAGATATATTTTTCGCGCGAATAGTATCGGAATTCAGAGCGCATTAAAATAGATGAATTATTACTAGTCTATATTTCACAAGGTGAAAATTAGTGACAATAAAACAAAATCAAACAGTTATGAGAAAACACAAGCGAAAAACCACAAAGGTACGACCAGTTGACTTTAAGTCAGAAATCGTGCTTTTTAATAAACCTTTTGATGTATTGTGCCAATTTACGGATGATCAAAATCGAAAAACACTCAAAGACTTCATTGACGTTAAAGATGTTTACGCGGCCGGTCGTCTCGATCGAGACAGTGAAGGACTACTTTTATTAACCAATGATGGAAAGCTTCAGCATAAACTCGCTAATCCAAGCCAAAAAACAGATAAAACCTATTGGGCGCAAGTTGAAGGTGTACCAACAGAAACCGATATTTTGGCACTTCGCCAAGGCGTTGAATTAAAAGATGGCCTAACAAAGCCCGCTATAATCGAGATAATAGCCCAGCCTAACATTTGGCCGCGTGTTCCGGCCATTAGAGAACGCGCAGCGATCCCAACGACCTGGTTAGAGATAACCATACAAGAAGGAAAAAACCGTCAAGTAAGAAGAATGACGGCTCACATCGGTTTTCCAACCCTGAGGTTAATTCGCTATCGTATCGGTGAATGGACCTTAGATGGCATTAATAATGGTCAATATAAAAGAGTCAATCATGGATAGTCTAGTATCAAACACACCCTTAGCAAACCCGCACGGCAGCGAACAATTCAAACCTAACACCACGGTTGCCGTGGTAGTTGCCTGCCAAGATAAATTTCTATTGGTTGAAGAAATAGAGCAGGGTAAAACAGTTTATAATCAACCTGCTGGGCATTTAGAAGCCGATGAAAGCTTAATCACTGCCGCCATGAGAGAGTTACAAGAGGAAACAGGATTAAGCCATTCGCCTGATCACCTTTGCGGTATTTACTATTATTATCGGCAATCGTTAAACCTGTATTATTTACGCTTTTGTTTTGTTATTAAGCTTGAATCGCTAGTATCATGCCAACCACAAGATGAAGAAATTATAGCCTGCCATTGGTTTACGTTAGCAGAAATTAAAGCAAAATCAGCGCAATTACGCAGCCCTTTAGTCCTAGAATGTATTGAAGATTACCTTAGCGGTAAAAAAATCCCCTTAAGTCACTTAAAATCTAATCTTTAATCTTTCATCACGCTAAATGACCATGCTATAATTCCGCGCCATTTTCTATTGAAATCTAGTTGTCATGACCTCAAACGAACATGTAAATGTAAACTCAATAACGCCAAACGAAAAATTACCGCAAGATACTAAAGTAATAGTGGGTATGTCGGGTGGTGTTGATTCATCGGTTTCTGCTTATTTATTAAAAGAACAGGGCTATCAAGTCGAAGGCTTGTTCATGAAAAATTGGGAAGAAGATGACGACGATGAGTATTGCGCCGCGGCAGAAGATTTAGCGGATGCACAAAGTGTTTGTCAGAAACTAGGTATTAAGCTTCATACTATCAATTTTGCGACTGAATACTGGGACAATGTTTTCGAGTATTTTTTAGCTGAATATAAAGCGGGTAGAACACCCAACCCTGATATTATGTGTAATAAAGAAATTAAATTTAAAGCTTTTCTTGAATTTGCTTGTGAAGACCTAGGCGCTGATTACATCGCTACCGGTCATTATGTACAACGTAAATTTAACCACGGTAAATGGCAGATGCACCGTGGTTTAGACAGTAATAAAGATCAAAGTTATTTTCTCTACACCTTGAGTCATCAGCAAGTAGGTAGAACACTTTTTCCGGTTGGTCATATTGAAAAACCACAAGTAAGAGCTATCGCTGAACAAGCAGACTTAATCACCCATAACAAAAAAGACAGTACCGGCATTTGTTTTATTGGTGAACGAAAATTTAAAGACTTTCTGGGCAAATATTTACCGGCGCAACCCGGTGTAATAGAAACACCAGAAGGAGAAGCTATTGGTGAGCATGATGGTTTAATGTATCACACCCTAGGTCAACGCAAGGGCTTACGTATTGGCGGTCTAGCCAATGCGGGTGACGCGCCATGGTATGTTGTTGACAAAGATCTTAATCGTAATGTATTGGTTGTTGGCCAAGGACATGATCACCCTCGCCTATTTTCTAAAGGCTTAGTAGCAAATCAATTACATTTAGTTGAGCGAGTTGAATTAACTACGCCGATAAGTTGTACGGTAAAAACCCGTTACCGACAAGAAGACGTCGCTTGTAATCTTTCACCTATGGCCAATGGTGAATATTTAGTGATGTTTACTGAGCCGCAAAGTTCAGTAACACCCGGTCAATCTGTGGTGTTTTATCAAGATGATATTTGCCTAGGTGGCGCTATTATCAACTCCCTTATTCGTTAATATAAGGCATACATGAATAATTTAGAAAAACAAACTATTACCATGGCAGCAGTCTGCCAAGCCTCAGTTTTAGTGCAGAAAATAGCGCGTACTGGCACAGTAGAAGAAGCTGAACTCGCTATCATGCTCAACAGTATTATGGTGACTTCACCCGAAAGCATTTTGGAGGTTTATAGTAACGATGTTGCCCATTTAACATCGGGATTAAAAGCCTTAATTGAGCAGTTAGGTAATCAAACCAGCAAAAAAGATCCAGAGCTAACCCGCTATGTGGTCAGCTTATTAGGTTTAGAGCGACGTTTAGCCAATAAAAAAAATCAATTATCGCTACTGGGTGAACGTATTGAACAAAGCCAACGTCAGCTCGCACATTACGAGATTACCAGTGACACCCTCATTGCTAGTTTAGCCAGTATTTATAGCGACTTACTCAGCCCAATAGGCACGCCTATTCAAGTGGCGGGTGAACCAAGTTTGCTCAAGCAACAAAGTAATCAGCATAAGATCCGCGCTTTACTTCTCGCGGGTGTTCGCTCAAGCGTGTTATGGCGTCAAGTGGGCGGCAAGCGTAGAAATATATTATTTGGGCGCACAAAACTGGTGGCGTGTGCACAACAATTACTTAAAGAACTTTAAAATTAACTTCAGGAAATTACTATGGAACTTTCAGCATTAAGTGCAATATCACCGGTTGACGGGCGTTATGGCAGTAAAGTTAAATCATTGCGCCCTATTTTCAGCGAATTTGGCTTAATTAAATACCGTGTTACGGTCGAAGTACGTTGGTTACAAAAGTTAGCAGCGACCGCTGAAATTATTGAAGTTGCGCCTTTTTCTGCTCAAGCTAATACGCTATTAGATGCCATTATTACTGAGTTTTCTGAAGCCGATGCCCAAAGTATTAAAGACATTGAAGCCACTACAAACCATGATGTAAAAGCGGTTGAGTATTTCCTTAAGGAAAAAATTAGTGGTAATGCTGAATTACATGCAATAACAGAGTTTATCCATTTTGCTTGTACTTCAGAAGACATTAACAACCTTTCACATGGCTTAATGTTAACAGATTGTCGCGAACAAGTATTAATGCCGATGATTGACGATATTCTTGGTGATATAAAAGCCTTGGCGGTTGAATATAAAAATATTCCCATGATGTGTCGTACCCACGGTCAACCCGCATCTCCTAGTACACTAGGTAAAGAAATGGCCAATGTTTACATGCGTTTAAAACGTCAACGTGAGCAGATTGCACAAGTTGAAATGCTAGGGAAGATTAACGGTGCTGTCGGTAACTATAATGCCCATTTATCGGCTTACCCTGAAGTTGACTGGCACAAGTTTGCTAATGAATTTGTTAACTCATTAGGTTTAAGCTTTAATGCATACACCACGCAAATTGAACCGCATGATTATATAGCAGAGTTATTTGATGCGATTGCCCGTTTTAACACCATTTTAATTGATTTTGACCGCGATGTTTGGGGCTATATTGCCATTGGTCACTTTAAACAAAAAACTATTGCCGGTGAAATTGGCTCTTCAACCATGCCACATAAAGTTAACCCGATTGATTTTGAAAATTCAGAAGGTAACTTAGGTATTGCCAACGCTTTATTTACCCATTTAGCCCAGAAGTTACCAATATCTCGCTGGCAACGTGACCTTACCGACTCTACCGTTTTACGTAACTTAGGTGTTGGTTTTGCCCATACCTTAATTGCTTATCAAGCAACACGTAAAGGTATCAGCAAACTACAAGTGAATGAAGCGAACTTATTAGCTGAACTCAACTCAAATTGGGAAGTGCTTGCCGAGCCAATTCAAACCGTTATGCGTCGTTACGGCATCGAAAAGCCTTACGAAAAACTAAAAGAGTTAACCCGTGGCAAACGTGTTGACGGTGATTCTATGCGTGCGTTCATCATGACGTTAGAACTACCAGAAGCGGCAAAAGCACAACTGTGTGAAATGACACCTGCTTCTTACATTGGCCGCGCAGTAACATTTGTTGACGAACTAAACTAGTTACACCTAGCACTTAGTTTTGCTGATATAAAAAAAGGGATCCAATAGGCTCCCTTTTTGTTATTCAGTTTTTAAAAATCAGCCATTAATAGCAATGCAAATAAGGTTTCACTATGAATGTAGACTCGTTAAATTGGGGTGATTTAACTCCAGAAATATTTCTTGCACAATATTGGCAGAAAAAACCATTATTGATCAAACAAGCTTTTGCTAATTTTAAAGACCCAATAAGTGCAGACGAACTGGCGGGATTGGCCATGGAAGCTGAAATACAATCGCGTATCGTCAGCACTAACAGTAAAGACGACTGGCAAGTTGACCATGGCCCTTTTGAAGATTTTTCTCAATATGGTGAGTCTAATTGGACACTATTAGTACAAGCAGTAAACAACTGGTCGCGGCCGACACATAATCTACTTGCGCCCTTTGCTTTTATTCCAAGCTGGCGTATAGATGACGTTATGGTCAGTTTTTCAACCCCTAATGGCGGTGTTGGTGCGCATTTAGATCAATATGACGTTTTTATTATTCAAGGCAGTGGCAAAAGGCGCTGGCAAGTCGGTGCACCCGATAGTAGCTTAGAAAGCTTACTACCTCATGCTGATCTTAAACAAGTTTCAAGCTTTGAAGCGATTATTGATGAAATAACAGAAGCCGGCGACTTGCTTTATATTCCACCAAACCACCCACACAAAGGTCTATCAATAGAGAATTCAGTTAATTTTTCTATTGGTTTTCAAGCACCATCAAGCCAAGAATTATGGTCAAGCTTTGCTGATAAACTCATTGATAACAATCTTGGTGAACAAAGGTTTAGTGATCCTGCAAGAGCCTTATGCCAATCGAACTTTACTATTACACCCGATGACAAAAAGCAATTAAAAGCCTTTATGCTACAACAGCTTGAGCAAGAAGAATTTTATGAACAATTTATTGGCCAATACCTAACACAGGGTCATCATGCCCTAGAAATTTTAGTGCCTGTCAATGACATAGATAAAGATAAACTGCTCGATATACTATCAGAGCCAGATATTTCATTTATGCCAGTATCAGGATTAAAGGCCGCAATAATAAATGATGTGCAGCCAACACTTTTTCTCAACGGAGAAAGTTTTCCATTAGAAAAACAAACCCTGGCACTAGCGCAGCAGTTAGCACAACAAAAGCCTTTAAGCACAAGTAAAATGAAAACGCTCAACACTTGTTTGAAAAACACTCAGCTGTTACTCGATGTTTTAAATAAAGGTTATTGGTATATAGAATAAAGCCCAAGTTATCAACGGAAAGTAGAGTTCAGTAACCGCAAACGGTTACTGAACTTAAAATGTCAGCTATTACAATTGCTGTAAGTACTGATATTATCTCTCTCATTGGCGCCACTATACTAGTCAACGGATCTTTTTCCCCTTACCTACCCTCACTTAACGCACAAGCGTTAACGCAAACTCATACCTTAAAAACTCATACCTTAAGAAATCAAGTAGGTGAGCAAACAAGTTTTACCTCACAAGACGGCTAAAAAATACAATTAAATACCAACAGCCTTATTAAGCAATTGAATATAACCCAAAATAGCGTTGACTTACCCTAGTTCGAGGCGAAGCTGGGTTTGATGTGGCTAAAGATAAAGTTCGTCCTTTCACCGAGACAGTGGGCGAAAAATATTTCAATGCACTTAATAAACATTACAAATAAATTAGAGGACTTCCCCTGCCTAGCTGTTTATTCATATTGCACACTGGGCGAAAGCAATTGCGTCTGAATATAACCTGGGTTAGTTATCCCTTGTTAACAAATATCATCCTAGCGATGTTATTAACAACAAACTACACTAATGTTGAGGATTTTATTCGTTTTTATATTAATAAAAAACGCGCTGACAAAGCCCTAATTACATTTGACCAAGCAACATCAAGCAAATGCATTAAAAGGTTATTATCGGATTAACTTTGGCCTAAAAAATCACTAAGTGGCTCAGGTTTAACTGCTGTTGTTAATAACTCTGGTCATCTGAGCATTCAAGTTGATTCACATAAAAAGAGAGATAACAATGAAAAATAAAAACATGCACGCCGCGCTAATTCCCCTTTTACTCGGGGCAGCAAGTCAAACAGCGCTTGCACAAGAAACTACTCAAGTCCAAGAAAGTGAAATAGAGAAAATAGCGATTATTGGTAGCCGAGTCGCTGGCCGCTCTGCCGAAGAATTACCGGTACCGGTCGATATTTTATCTGCAGAAGCATTAGCCAATACTGGCCAAACAGAAGTGGGTCGTATGCTTCAAGCTATTGCACCATCATTTAACTTTTCTAGCTCTTCCATCAGTGATGGTAGCGATGCATTACGTCCAGCAACACTAAGAGGCCTAGGACCAGATCAAACCTTAGTATTGATTAATGGTCGTCGTCGTCACCAAGCCAGTTTGATTCATATCAATACCTCTGTTGGTCGCGGCACAGCAGGAACAGATATGAATGCTATCCCTGCGGCATCTATTAAGCGCATTGAAGTATTGCGAGATGGTGCAGCCGCTCAATATGGCTCTGACGCTATCGCGGGCGTTATTAATATTGTCCTTAACGATGCTAGTGAAGGCGGTAAAGTTGCAGTATCTTATGGTGAATACTCAGAAGGTGATGGTGAAACAACCAATGTAGACCTTACTAAGGGGTTTAACTTAGGAGACAATGGTTACTTAAATACTACCCTAAACTTTAGAGATCGTGGTCTTACTAACCGCGCAGGTTTACATGGTTCATGTCAATTCTCCGGATGCACCGACTTACCTAATGGTCATTTATTATTAGGTGACCCAAGAGAAGCGACAGCTAGCAGGTCCACTTTTAGAATTGGTGATGCAGACTCTAGCCAGTTTGGTTTAACCATTAATACCGGTTATGAATTAGGTAATGGTGAATTATACGGCTTCATTACTTACTCAAATCGCGATAATGAATCCGCCGCATTTTTTCGCCACAACAACAATACCGGCGGTAATGCCTTACTGCAAGATGGCGATGCGACCATTCCTAGCGGCTTTTTACCTAAAATCAATACGGAAATAAAAGATTTCTCTTATAATATGGGTTACCAAACAGGGTTTTCTGATGGCTCATCTTTAGATTTTTCTTATACCTATGGCCAGAACAATATTGATTATGTCACCAGTGATACCATTAACTCTTCTTATGCTAATTCATTACGCTATAGCTCAAGTTTAACGGCGGATGAAATTCGATCTTCTATTCCGCGCGAAGCTTCAGCATACGGGTTAGAGTTATCGCTGCAAACCTTAAACCTTGACTATACCCAAGACTATGAGTTTTTTTCATTAGCCATGGGGGCAGAAATTAGAACAGATCAATTTATAGTCACGGCGGGGGATGAATATTCCTATCGTGATTATGATACTGATGATAAAGGCAACAGCTTATACGCAGATGACCGTTCTGCGGGTACGCAAGGCTTTGGTGGCACAGCACCGATGCAAGCGGTAGATGAAACGCGTGATGTCATTTCTTTTTATGTCGATGTTGAAACTGAAGTAACAGAAGACTTAATTGTCAGTGCTGCAGCCCGTTATGATGATTACCAAGGTTTTGGTGACAGTACTAATTTTAAATTAGCCGCAAATTGGTCAATAACTGAGACTATCGCCATTCGTGGTGCGATGAGTACGGGTTTCCGAGCTCCGTCAATGCAGCAACTTTATACCGATAATATTAGTACCCAATTTCAAAACGATCCGAACAACCCCGGCGGCGATCAAATTGCCGTACAGGTGGGTACTTTTCGTAATGACTCAAACCTCGCCAAAGCGATCGGTATTCCTGAGTTAAAAGAAGAAGAAGCAACCAATTTTAGTTTAGGTACTGTGATTAATCTTAGTGATGAAATTAACCTAACCCTAGATTGGTATTCAATTAATATTGATGATCGAATTGTGCTGAGTAATTCATTAGGTCAAGGTTTATCTCCGGCTCTAGATGCGGCATTAATTGCCTCTGGCGCGGGTGCTGGACAGTTTTTCCTTAATGGTGCTGACACTGAAACCAAAGGTATTGATATCATTGCTACTTGGAATACTGAGCTCTTAGGTGGTGACTTTAACTTAACCGCAGCCGCTAACTTTACTGAGACTGATGTAGTCAGTATCTATACGCCACAAAACAGTGCGCTAGGAGGGGTAAACCCAAGTGATGTTTTTTCAGAACAAGCTATTTCTATTATTGAAGAGTGGCAACCACAAGATCGTATTAGCTTAAGTAGTTTATATACTATCGATAATGTCAGTATCAATTTGTCCTTTAACCGTTATGGTGAATACACAGTGACCGATGGCGGTAGTCAAACCTATGGCGCTGAAGTATTAACTGATTTACGCATCAACTATCAGGTCACTGATGACTTGTCATTTAATATTGGCAGTAATAATTTGTTTGATGTTTACCCAGATAAAAATACCATAGGTAACTCACGCTCAGGCACAATAGAAGATGCAAGTGGCAATATTGTGGTCAGTAGCCCAGGTGTATTTACTTATTCACGTCGCTCAGCACCTTTTGGATTTAATGGCGCATTTTATTATGCAGGCGCTGAATTTAAATTTTAAGCTTATCGACTAGAAGCTAAGCTTAGAAGATAACGCCAAGCGCAGAATAATCTGCGCTTTTTATTTCAGTTTTTTTATTGCAGTCTTTGAAAATCAAGCCATCTTCATCGTTGGCGCTTAAAGTAGCAAACCGTTGCAATGTCAGTCTATTGCTCAACCCATAACTCGTCTTTAGCATGAAGCTGATACAGACCTTCCGCTTTATTGATTAGCAGCTTGGCATACTCGACTTGTTCCTCAACGTCACTTTTTAAAAGACTATCAGCCTGTATTTGCCATTTAAAAGTAAAGTGGCGTAATACGTCACGAGCCGGCTCGTTTTGTTCCAACACTAAATGGTCAGTCGGTAAATCGCCACTGATCACCCACACCTTGGTTTTATCTAACAAGTTAATTTTCCATACCGCCATTAAAGGGATCAAATAACGACTTTCAGTGTCGGCAACACTCTCGGTTACTAAGCCTTTCTCTGCAAGATATTTAGTTGCTTTTAAATACTGCTCTCGAATCCAAGCTTGTTGTTGTTCTTGAGTCATGGCTAATTTGTCTGTCATGTTTAGGGTCTTTTTATTAATAAGTTAATATGTTAATAACGGGAAGTTTGTATGGATTAATTCACAGCAAAGTTCAAATTTATTTATAGCTTCACTAGCGAAGCATTTATCTAAATGATATTGTGCGCAGCGAATTATTACAACCCTAGTTGAAGTAAAATTAATACTTGAACTATTTTTAAGATCAATGGAGATTTCGATAGTGGCCGTTTTTGATTTAGTAGATTTTGATAACCATGAACAAGTTGTTTATTGTAGTGACGAAGCATCAGGGCTAAAAGCCATTATAGCCGTTCATAGCACAGCCTTGGGGCCAGCAGCAGGTGGTTGTCGTTTTTGGGATTATGCCAGTGATGAAGCCGCACTTAAAGATGTATTACGTTTATCTAAAGGCATGACTTATAAAAATGCCATGGCCGGTTTAAAACTAGGCGGTGGCAAAGGCGTTATCATTGGTGACGCCAAAACACTGAAATCAACCGCCTTGTTTAAAGCCTATGGCCAAGCGGTTAATAATTTAAATGGTCGTTACTATACCGCTGAAGACATTAATATCACTACCGCCGACATGGCGATTGTTAACCAAAGTACCGAATTTGTTTCTGGTCTTGAAGGTAAAAGTGGTAATCCCGCGCCATTTACCGCATTAGGTACATTTTTAGGTATTAAAGCAGCGGTTAAATTCAAGTTAGGTAAAGATGATTTAACCGGTATTAAAGTTGCCGTGCAAGGCTTAGGAAGTGTAGGTTATTCACTTTGTGAGAAATTGCATGCCGCTGGCGCTGAGTTAATTGTTACTGATATTAATCAGCTTGCGCTCGATAAAGCCGTTGCAGAGCTAGATGCTACTGTTGTTGGTTTAGACGAGATTTATAGCCAAGATGTTGATGTATACTCGCCATGTGCATTAGGTGCCTCAATTAACGATGATAGTATAGCGCAATTAAAAGCCACAATAGTTGCCGGTTGTGCTAATAATCAATTAGCCGAGTCTCGCCATGATCAAATGCTGACAGAAAAAGGGATTTTGTATGCCCCTGATTATGTTATCAATGCCGGTGGTATTATTAATGTTGCTTTAGAAATTTATCCAGAACCCTATTGTGCTGACAGTGCAACAAAGTTAGTGGAAAATATTTACAACACCTTGATGACTGTTTTTGAAACTGCGGAGGCTAATAAGATGCCAACGGGTTTAATTGCTGATGAAATGGCACGTAATATTATAGCTAACGGGACGAACTAGCTTTAACACCAATAAGCTATTCGCTTTCAGTATTGAGCTATCAGCATACCATTAGTCTATAAAATAAAAGCACCGAGAGGTGCTTTTATTTTATAGACAGTAAGTTATGCCATGATCACATGAATAGAAAGCATGGCGATATTTCAGTTGATTTTATCAACACTTAGCAAATCTGGTTAAGTGTTGATGCGAACAATAGGCTATAAAACGTTTAATAAAGCCTGCACTGGATGCAAGGTTACCTTGTTATCTAAGCGCTTTATTTGACTACGACATGAATAGCCAGTAACCAAGATTTGCTCAGTCGCCAAATCTGCTACTTTATTATGCCAACTCATTTGATACAGTGCTTTCGAGTTATCTAAATTAACTTTTTCATGGCCATAGGTCCCAGCCATACCACAACAGCCCACTGACACACTGGATAACGACAAACCAAAGTGTTGGAATATATGCTGCCACTGCCCTTCACTACCCGCTAATGCGGTTTTTTCCGTGCAATGAGCAAAGAGCTTATAGTCTACAGAATTTTCGCTCTTAAACGCTTGTTCAATCACCATGCTACTTTGTGATGCAATAATCGCTATTAGCCATTCATGTGCTAATTTGACCTCAAAATCGCCACGATTATTACCTAATACCTGGTTATATTCGTCCCTGAAACATAAGGCTAGTGAGGCGTCTAAACCCACCATAGGTATGTCGAGTTGATGAATTTGATTTAAAAATTCTGCCGTTGATTTAGCCGTTTTGGCAAACTTAGCTAAAAAACCTTTTACGTGTTGTGGCTTACCATTGGGCTTAAAGGGTAATAATATAGGTTCAAAACCAAGCTTTTTCACCAACAACATAAAGTCTTCAACCACTTTTGCATCATAAAACGAGGTAAATGGGTCTTGAACAATTAACAATGACTTCGCACGTTTATCAGCAGACAAGCTTTTAAGTGCTGATAAATCAAAGGCGGTAAATTTATGCTTAGTAACCCTTTGCGCTAATGTCGGCGTCGACAATAAAGGCGTGTCAACATAGCCAATAGTAACTTGCGAGAATTTATCGTAAATATTAGACGCCAAAACACTATTGACTATTTTGGGTGCTTTAGCCATGACTGGCGTCATTAATTCTACATTCGCCACTAAGTGATCTTTTAACGGCCTAAAATATCGCGAGTGATAAAGGTTAATAAATCTAGCCCTAAAGTCAGGTACATCCACTTTAATAGGACACTGACTCGCGCAAGCTTTACATGCTAAACACCCTTGCATGGCTTCCATCACTTCATGGGAAAAATCATCGTTTTCAACAGTTTTAAACTGGCTATTGAAACGATTTCTCACCTTGTCTAATAATCTTTTTACCGACCAACTTTGTATGTTTTGCTCCAAGGCTAGCACATCAACACCCTTAGATTCGACTAAGCGCAACCACTCACGCATTAAGCCAGCTCTGCCTTTGGGCGAATGCCTGCGATCTCGTGTAACCTTGCTTGAAGGACACATAGGGCTGTCTACATCATAGTTAAAGCACAAGCCATTACCATTACAGTCAAGCGCAGAGCTGAAGGAGTCTTTTACCGTCACAGGTATTTGTCGGTCATAAAAACCACGCTTTTTATCATCAACAGAAACTAGCTTGTCAGTGGAATGATAAGGTGTACAAATTTTACCTGGGTTCATTTTATTTAAGGGATCAAAAGCGGCTTTGATCTTTCTTAATTCGGTAAATAAAGTCTCACCAAAAAATTCAGGGCCATATTCACTGCGATAACCTTTACCATGCTCGCCCCACATTAAACCACCATATTTAGCGGTTAATGCCACCACCTGATCTGAAATTTCTCTCAGTAAAAGCTCTTGCTCTGGATCACACATATCCAATGCAGGTCGAACATGTAAAACACCGGCATCCACATGACCAAACATACCATAATGTAAACCATGGCTATCGAGTAACTGTCTAAACTCAACAATATAGTCAGCTAAATGTTCTGGCGGTACGGCGGTGTCTTCAGCAAACGCTAACGGCTTTTGACTCCCTTTGGTATTACCTAATAAACCAACCGCTTTCTTACGCATGCCATATAACTTGCCAATACTGGCTAGATCTGAGGTAACTTGATAACCAATAACACCGGTTTTGTTAGCTATATCTTTATCAAGCTCTACGCATAAGGCGCTAACTTGCTCGGCCAGACCTTCAACACTCTCGCCGTTGTATTCCACCATATTGATGCCGTCCATTACGGCGCCATCAACATCTTGCAACATATCGCTAACCAGTTGCCAAACAATATCTTGTTTAGCTAAGTTCAATACTTTACTGTCAATAGTTTCAACTGACGTCGCTTTAGCTTGCACTAGTCTCGGTGAATGACGTAACGCCGAGTCAAAACTGTCATATTTAATGTTAATCAGCGTTTTAGCTTTAGCTATCGGCGTTAGATTTAGTTTGGCTTCACAAACAAAGGCTAACGAGCCTTCAGAGCCAGTAATAATACGGCTTAAATCTACTATCGATAAGTCATCATTAAAAACATGTTCTAGATCATAGCCGGTAAGGAATCGGTTCAAGCGGGGAAATTTTTCTAAAATTAAGGCGCGATTATCCCCACAAGACTTCAGTACTTGTTGCATCAGTTTTGCTTCAGTACTGTCTTGCTGAGCTAATGCCTGTGCTTGAGCAATGGTTTGGGGTTTTGTATTTAAAAATTCGCCATTCACTAATACGCTTTCAAGTGCTAAAACGTGGTTAGAGGTTTTACCATAAACTAACGAGCCTTGACCTGACGCATCTGTGTTAATCATGCCACCAATAGTGGCTCGACTGCTAGTAGATAAATCAGGAGAAAAGAAAAAACCATAAGGCTTAAGATAATCATTTAATTGGTCTTTAATCACCCCAGCTTCGACTCGAACCCAATTCTCTTCGACATTTATCTCTAAAATACTATTCATATATTTTGATAAATCAAGCACGATACCCGGCGTTAAACTTTGGCCATTAGTACCCGTACCGCCGCCGCGAGCACTAAACTTTATCGCGTCAAATTGCGCTTCGCTGCCCAGTAGCGTCACCACTTGAATGTCTTGCTTACAGCGTGGATGCAGCACTAATTGTGGCAGTTGTTGATAAATACTATTGTCGGTGGCGTGCGCTAAACGTGCGCTATATTGAAAGTTTATATCACCGGTAAAATGTTTAGTCGCCAAGATTTTGGCAAACTCTTGATATAAAGGAGAAACTAACTCTTGAGGACTTAAGCGAGGTAACATAGGTGAAAAGTCTATTAACAATATTATGTGGCTAATATTATATCACGCCATATTGTCAATTTGATCAGTTAACAAAAAAAGCCTAAGAACTTTTTTATCATCGTCATGATAAAAAGCACCTAGGCTTGATTCAATGTAAAATTAATGTAAACCCGCGCTACTTGAAGTCAACCTCAAGTAGCAGGTTTGTACCCGTATAAAAGGCTATTTATTTTTATTATGCTGTTCTGCTAAATATAACCAGGTGGGTAAAACAGTGTCAGGGTTCAGTGATAAACTTTCAATGCCCTTTTCAACTAACCAAGCAGCAAAGTCAGGGTGATCTGACGGACCTTGACCACAAATACCGACATATTTCCCACGTGCCTTACAGGCGTTAATCGCCATTTCTAACAAAATTTTAATCGCAGGATCTCGTTCATCAAACAGGTGAGCCACTAAACCAGAGTCACGGTCTAAACCTAAAGTTAATTGCGTTAAATCATTAGAGCCAATAGAGAAACCATCAAAGTAGTCTAAAAATTGATCGGCTAATAAAGCATTCGATGGTAATTCACACATCATAATAATACGCAGTCCATTTTCACCACGTTTTAAACCATGCTCTGCTAGAATATCAATAACTGCAGCGGCTTCGCCCAGGGTGCGAATAAATGGGATCATAATCTCAACATGGGTCATGTCCATGTCGTTACGTACGCGTTTAATCGCCTCACATTCAAGCGCAAAACAATCTCTAAAATCTTTCGATATATAGCGTGAAGCACCACGGTAACCTATCATAGGATTTTCTTCTTCTGGCTCAAAACCTTCGCCACCGACTAAGTTTGCATATTCGTTTGATTTAAAATCAGACATACGCACAATAACTTTTTCAGGCGCATAGGCTGCAGCTAAAGTAGAAATACCTTCAGTTAGCTTAGCAATGTAAAATTCAACGGGGTTGTCATAACCGGCAATAATCTCGCGAATTTCTTCTTGAAGTTCTGCTGATTGTTCGTCAAAGTTCAAGAGTGCTTTGGGATGAACACCAATCATTTTGTTAATGATAAATTCTAAACGCGCCAAACCAATACCGGCATGTGGCAAACGAGCAAAGGCAAAAGCACGATCCGGGTTACCCACATTCATCATTATTTTCAATGGTAACTCTGGCATTGAGTCCACTTCTGAAGTGGTAACGGTAAAGTCCAATTGACCTTGATAAATAAAGCCTGTATCACCTTCAGCACAAGAAACGGTTACTTCGTCACCTGTAGATATTTTACGGGTCGCATCACCGCAACCAACCACCGCTGGAATACCCATTTCACGGGCAATAATTGCGGCATGACAAGTTCTCCCGCCACGGTTAGTCACAATAGCGGAAGCACGTTTCATAATAGGCTCCCAATCTGGATCCGTCATATCGGTAACTAACACATCACCCGGTAAAATTTTATCCATTTCAGCCAGTGAAGATAAAACTTTAGCTTTACCACTGCCTATTTTATGACCAATTGAGCGACCTTCACAAATAATGTTGGCGCTAGATTGTAATTGAAATTGCTCCATCACATTAGCATTTTCACGGCTTTTAACTGTCTCTGGTCGCGCTTGTACAATGTACAACTTACCGTCTAAACCGTCTTTAGCCCATTCAATATCCATAGCACGGCCATAATGTTTTTCAATCACTACCGCTTGCTTCGCTAATTCTTCAACTTCTTGGTCTGTAAGAGAGAAAGTATCTGATTGCGCTTGATCAATATCAACAATTTCAACTTGTTTACCGTGTTCTGGATTATCCGCGTAAATCATTTTAATGGCTTTACTACCAATATTGCGGCGTACAACCGCAGGCTTACCTTTGGCTAATGTTGGTTTATGAACATAAAATTCATCAGGGTTAACCGCGCCCTGCACCACCATTTCGCCTAAACCGTAGCTTGACGTAATGAAGACTACATCTTCAAAGCCTGATTCAGTATCAATAGAGAACATGACACCACTAGAAGAAATATCACTGCGCACCATACGTTGAATGCCGGCAGAAAGCGCAACACCACGATGGTCATAACCTTGGTGTACGCGGTAAGAAATAGCACGGTCATTAAAGAGAGAAGCAAATACGTGTTTAATCGCGATCATTACCGCGTCTAAACCGCGAACATTGAGGAAAGTTTCTTGTTGGCCGGCAAAAGAAGCGTCGGGCATATCTTCAGCGGTTGCTGATGAACGTACAGCAAATGAAGCGTCATCGGCAAAGCCACCGGCAAGTTTTGCATAAGCTTTTTCAATGTCTTGCTGCATATCAGGTAAAAATGGCGTCTCAATAACCCATTGACGAATTTTACCACCACACTCAGCTAAGGCATTAATATCACCAACATCTAAATCATCTAACAGCTGATAAATTTTGTCGTTCAGACCGCTTTGTTCTAGAAATTCATTAAAAGCAAATGAGGTCGTTGCAAAACCACCCGGCACTTGCACACCAACATTTGAAAGATTAGAAATCATTTCACCCAATGATGCATTTTTACCGCCTACGCGATCTACATCATTCATGCCTAAATCTTCATACCAAAGCACATATTCTTGCACGACAACATCTCCAACAAATTAATAAAATTTAAGAAAGCAATTTTAAAATAATCTAGTAACCCGTAGACAGAAAATAGCCTAAAAATAGCTTTCTTAACGCTTTTATCAAAGTATGTTTCATTAAATGGTTTATTTCACGCTGCAGACATTTTACACTGCTAACCTTGAAACTAAAGCACTATTTGCAAGTTTTCACTCGGGACGATGGCATTATCCCCTATTCATCACAGCATAATATATAGGATTAACTATGCGAGCAGCTTTTTATATTTCTGACGGTACAGCGATCACATCTGAAGTTTTTGGTCATGCATTATTGTCACTTTTTCCAATGGAATTTGAACACGACACCATTCCTTTTGTAGAAACTAAAGAAAAAGCACTTGAGGCTTGCAAGCGGATAAATAAAGCGGCAAAGCGAACTGGCATACCGCCATTGGTTTTTCATACCTTCGTTAATCCAGATATAAGAGAGATTATCGACGGCTGCGACGGCATTATTTATAATTTTCTCGAACACTTTATTGCGCCACTTGAACAACAGCTTGGTCTCAAGGCTAAACCCAAAGCCCACAGAACACATAGTATTCATGAAAATAGTTATGACTATCGCATCGAGGCGGTTAACTATTCTATGGCAAATGATGACGGTTCAAATGTCACTAACTATGAGCATGCTGACGTAATACTGGTGGGTGTTTCCCGCTCAGGTAAAACACCAACAGCGCTTTACTTAGCTCTGCAATACGGTATCAAAGCAGCAAACTATCCCTTTACTGACGATGATATGGACGAACTTAAAATACCCGCTTTTTTAAAAATGCATAAAAAGAAACTCTTTGGTTTAACCATAGATGCAGAACGTTTAGTCGATATTCGCGATGGTAGAATGGCCAATACTAAATACTCTTCAGCTCGCCAATGTCGCATGGAAGTAAGAGAAGTTGAAAAACTATATAAACAAGAGAAAATTCCGTTCCTAAATACCACTAAGCTTTCTATTGAAGAAATAACCGCAAAAATATTGTCAGAAACAGGTCTTCAGCGCTATAAATATTAGCTTAAGAGCATTTAGTTATATAATAATCTTAGAAAGCGGTTCACTTAACCAACTATTTTCGTTATGTTAGCGCGATATTATTATTGCGCTGCATAGCTATATGCAGGCTAACAAGTATTTGATAGCCCATGACCATAAAAACTGATGAATTTAGAACCACATTAATTGACAATTTAGTTTCTCCTGCTGAACTTGCTCAACAGATCCCACTTGACGATGAAACCGCGAATTTTATTATCAATAGCCGCAAAGATATTGAAGCCATTATTAAGGGTGATGATAAACGTTTACTGGTCATTATTGGCCCTTGTTCTATTCATGATACTGATGCGGCAATAGACTACGCTAAAAAATTAAAAGTCTTGCAAGAAAAATATGCTGATGACTTATTGATTGTTATGCGGGTATATTTTGAAAAACCACGCACAACGGTAGGTTGGAAAGGTTTAATCAGCGATCCTGATTTAGATAAATCGTTCCAGGTCGCCAAAGGCCTCAACCTAGCACGTAATTTGCTACTGCAAATTAATAAATTAGGCTTAGCGGCCGGCACTGAATTTTTAGATATGGTTACTGGCCAATATATTTCCGATTTGATCAGCTGGGGCGCTATTGGCGCACGTACCACAGAAAGCCAAGTACACAGAGAATTAGCCTCTGCGCTTTCTTGCCCCGTTGGCTTTAAAAACGGTACCGATGGTAATATTCAAATTGCGGTTGACGCCATTAAAGCGGCCAGTGTTCCACATGTACTTTATTCACCGAATAAAAGTGGTCAAATGTGTATTTATCAAACCCATGGCAACCCTTTTGCCCACGTTATTTTACGCGGCGGTAAAACACCTAACTATCAAGAAGAGTATATCAAGGCCACATGCGAAACATTGACTAAATCAGCATTAGCAGAAAAAGTGATGATCGATTGTAGTCATGGCAATAGCTATAAAGATCATAATAAACAAATGGATGTAGCACAGTCACTGGCTGAGCAAATACAAGCTGGCAATCAGTCAATATTTGGCGTGATGATTGAAAGCTTTTTAGTTGAAGGTAATCAAAAAGTTGTTGCCGAGCAACCGCTTGTTTATGGACAAAGTATTACCGATAAGTGTATTAACCTAGATACCAGTGAAGAAATTCTCAGTGTTTTAGCAAATGCGATTAAAGCAAGAATGTTATAGTGAGTATTTCACAAAATCTGTTACAGGGTCAGTTAAGTCTCTGACTTAGCCTTTGGCTGCTTGCTTATTCATAGTTTGCCTATCCTAAACCTTAGTTGGGTATTAATGATAGGCAGTTACGCAGATTTTTTTACAGAGTTCTTTCTAAGTGATTCAAGCCTTATATTTAAGTAAATACTACTTAAATATAAGGTAATTACATCGACAGCACATTGCTTATTAATAACTCGCCGCACTTGATGCGCTTATAAATAATTACCCTGTGCATCAAGTGCATTGACCCGCAATGTATCAGGATTTGAGTCAGTCGCATCAGGTATCCACTTACTCAAGCATTCTCTGTCTTCAACACAAGGATCTGTTAGTACTTCCAGAAAAGCCAACAATGCTTCGACCTCAACATCGGTTAAACTAATATCCTCAATACTGGTGATACCATTCACTCTGTTGGTCACCAGCTTATCAATCGCAAATTGAGTATTAGCCACCATATCAACCGCTTGAATATTCGGAGCTAATTGAGAGAAGTCATAGTTGTTCAATTCTTGTTGTGGATTTAAATGCGTGCGTATCGCTTGTTCAAGTGTTGCTGATCCTCCTGCATGTCCCCAAGGGCCTGTCGCAGTAACATTAAGTAGCGAAGGCGTTCTAAATGCATATTTGTCTTTTTCATCTCGCGTTTCACGGAATCGACCAAAGTCTTCCGTGCCAAAATCACCATCACCTTTACCTCGTCCTATCTGGGCCATACCAATGACATGAAAACTCTCATCTGTGAAAAAATCGCCTGAATGACAAGAGCTACAGTTTGCACCACCATCTTGACGAGTATTAAAGAATAACAATGCGCCACGTTTAGCGGTATCACTAATGGCAGAATCATCACCTTGCACATATTCTTTCCAGGGTGTTTCAACAAAAACCTGCGAACTTTCATACTCACCAATGGCATCAGTAATGTTATCAAACGTAATTAATTCTTCTGCTGTTCCATCAGGAGTCGAAAAGGCTTTTTTAAATTCCGCTAACCAGTAATTAACAATTAACTTTCCACCTAAAGGATTACCATAATCGCCTAAACGTTGTTCTAAATTTTGTCTAACTTCAGTATTATTTGTCCCATCAAAAGTGGTGAAATTTTTCATTTCTTCTTTTGATGTCACCGGAAACCTAGCTTGAGCCACCACTAAATTTACACCCGCATTACTATCAACTTCACCAAAAGAAACATCTGGTGTACGAATTCCTAAACCATCATTACCGCCCAATTTAGGCGTTTTTCCTAAGCTTTCAACTCGACCATCATGAAATAAAAAATTATCCCATAAAGCGATATTAAAGGTTGTTGGTGCGTTTCTAGGCACCGTGGGGCCGCCATCAAAATGTTCACCATTTGTACTATGAAATCGACCAGGACCTAACAAATCATCTACTTCAGCATCAACACCGATCGGTAAAACAAGATCATCACCACCACCTAGCATAGGATGATGACAGGTAACACAGGCAGAATCGAGATCACCACCTAAGCTTTTAGTAAAAAAGAGTTTCATACCTAACTGAGCTTTGGGTGCCTCGATATCAGGTAATGTTCTTCCTGTACTAGGGTCTCCTGTCAATTTTTGTGTAACAATGATGGCTCTAATATCCGCATCTAGGGTCGATGCAACTGGAACAGGAGGAGGGATTAAAACCTTATCAGGCTCTTTATCATTACAACCCGCTAAAAGTATTGATAGCACAAGAAACAAGGAGTTGTTTTTTAGGCGTGTTTTTTTTGAAAAACGATTTATTATTAAACGAAATTTATGTCTATGATTCATATTGAGTTCTCGACTTCTATTAAATATCATTATTTAGTTAATTAATTATTTAATTTAAATTGTAATTAACTAAAAATTAGTTAATTACAAAGCTATCGACGATTTTATAAACTACCATGAGATATTTCAGGCTGTAAAATAAGCTGATGTTCATGGGTATTGCTTTGCACGTCAAAGTAACCCACCATTTGCATGGAAAAGTGATCCACCCTAGCAGTCATATTATTACCTTTTATTTCATTTTACTTCTAGTTGTTTCTAGTTATTTCTCATTGTTTTTTTGAACTGATTCTTTAAATGGTTAACTATCATTAGCTGTTTCGATTATATGACAGTGTTGAGTTAGCCTATCGAGTAGTGCCCTTGTTCTTTTTACATCGCTAAACACTTTCAACCATTACGTAAAATTCAAGTTAGGTGTGGTGATGATGCTTGATTTTTCATAGAAAAAGCTCAGTAAATCGAACAATAATGCACCTTCTGCCTGACTAAAGGGTAGATAACCAAGTTCATCCAACACGATTACTCAGCATTAAAAGTGCTGCTTATAGGCATTGAACAGTTAGATAAAAGAGATGTACACAAAACAAAAAGACAAGGCTATTTTTGATGATTCACCAGGAACCGGCCCACAACTTGCTCCACGTTTATTAGTGGCTTCTGGTCATAATCGAGAGCGTTATAATGATGTTTCTGAGCTTCAAAAGTATACGGTTATTGCTTTTGTTATTGTTATTGAACGCAATGGCAGAGAAACGGACACATTGGCGATATACTTGTCTTACTTTGTTAAGACAAATCTTAGTTGAATGGGCCGGTGTTTCGATACGACATTCATTCTTGGCAAAGGCTTATTATGAGCAAAAAAACTAAGGGTAAGCTGCATAATAGTATCATAAAGTCGTTGTATTTAAGTGGAGAAGGATAATCATTCGGTGCTGAAAAACCAACACGCTGTATGATGAATCAACATACTTGGCAGCACTAAAACAAAGAGGCTCACCGCCATTAACATTTGCAATAAATAATAGTTGATTTGTTACTAGCGGTCCACCTCATGCCATGTTGTGAGTAAATTACACCGTAATTTTGATCTGTTTAATTACCTTCGCAGGATTACCACCGATGACAATATTGCTACCAAAGCTCTTTGTAACTACAGCCCCTGAAGCAACAACTACGTTATCGCCTAAAGTCACTCCAGGATTAATTGTCGCTTGCCCCCCAATCCAGCAGTTATCTCCAATAGTAATTGGTTTGGCAAGCTCTAATCCGCTAATTCTCTCAATTGGGTCTAAGGGGTGGGTTGCAGTATAAATACCTACTTGTGGCGCAATCATACAATTGTCACCAATTCGAACTTCTGCTACATCCAAAATAACGCACGCAAAGTTAACGTAAAAGTTTTCTCCAACGTGAATGTTAGAGCCGTAATCACAGTTAAATATTGACTCAATATGTATATTTTTACCCGTACTGCCGAATAGAGACTTTAATAATTTAGTTCTTACCTGTAAATCTGCTATGGAGGTTTGATTCAATTTTTCTGTCGTTAGGCGAGCATTTAATCTCATTTCAACAAGTTCTTTATTGCTAGGGTCATACAATTCCCCTGCTAGCATTTTTAATTTCTCTGACACTTGATCAATCTCCTTGAGTTGCATAACAGCTTATTAGCGAGCATTTCAGTTTAAAACAAAATACTCAAACAATTTTTTCCATGTGTAAGTTACTTTTTATCAATTATTTTAATACGTTACCAGTAATTATTTACCTTCTCAAACCAAAGCTCATTTGGAGAAAGTGAGTATTGGTATATGTGCGCCCTTACACAACTCGCTATGTAATATTTCTAATTGATTTATTTTTTGTAAAATAATCAATTAAGGGATCATTCTTTAATATTCGTGCCGCTTAAAAAATTACATAACGTGCCATCACCTTACGTTTTCATATAAAAATAATGGTAACTGTGTTGGATATACCGCTACCATTTTAGGTTAAATAAAATGGGAAATTCACCTTTTTTAGAACGAGTTCGAACTGAACTTCTCACCAGACGGTATAGCTTAAGAGCTGAGAAAGTTTATTTACATTGAATTAAGACTTTTATTCTTTTCAATGATAAAAAGCATTCAGAAGATATGGGGAATAATGAAATTAAAAGGTATCTGAATAACCTTGCTGTAAATCGACAAGTCAGTGCCGCAACTCAGAACCAAATATTATGTGCCAATATATTTTTGTATAGATATATCGTCAATCGAGATATTACTGACTTACGTTATTCTTTTACAAAGCTTGAGAAAGCCATGCCAACGTTACTAACACATGAAGAAGCAACAGCTATTATTAGCAAATCAACTTCAACACAAAAGCTAATCGCATCTATATTATACGGGTGTGACTTTGCTAAGAGGCAAATGATAGTTGGCTATAATGCGCGAAGAAAAGTCGACTATCATTTGTTCGTTTGAGCAAATTTATATACTTACATTTCGCGCAATCATTAAAACTTCATCATCAGAATAAAGGTTTTTAATTGTGGCCTCAATTTCAGCGCCTAAAGTACTTTTATATAATTGCTGAGCGAAATTATCTGCACGTGTTGTTACTAAAATATGCTTAAGTGTTGAACCATTCGATAACAATTGCTTTTTAAGTAAAGGGAGTGATTTCATTATTAATTGACGACCATGCCCCTGACCTTGGGAAACAGGTAATATAGCTAATTGTTCAAGTTCAATAACCGCTTCAGGACGAAAACCACTTTTTTGTCCCCATGTTATATAACCAACAATTTTTCCATCCTTTTCCCCGACAAAACTTAAAACTCTAGGAAAAGCATTAAAGCTACATTGCATCCATTCAAATGAATTTTTTTGCCTGACGAAAGCTAGTTTATGAACATTAGCAACGCTTTCTAAATCATTTTTCCCCATGAATCTAATTTTCATACAAAGAGCCTAATTTGAATAAATATAGACACAATGACTTCCCACGAGGTGCTAGCCTCCAAACGTGGGTTAGTTATACAAAACAGAGCCATAATATATGTGTCAACAATATAAAACAGAGGTTAGCATGATTAAACATAGCATACTTTTTATCAGCTTAGACACTCACAAGTCATTTACTCAGGAACAATCAGGAATGGTAGGTCTATGCCTACTGCAGGCTCAAACTTGCCGTTACTTACTCAAAAGCTTATGTCTCTTTCAGGCAAAAGTAATCAACAGAAGATAATCTCATTGATTGGTAATATAGCATTACGGATGACGAGTAGACTTTGCATTCACTCTACTTGAAAAACCACCCATAAATGAGCATACCGAGAATATTCTCATTCACGACGAGATTAACCAACATTTTTCAACACGTTAATATGAAGTGCTATTTAGAGTAATTAATATACTTAATTAAAGGCTCTACTCAATTTTATATCTTACTGAGTAAATTAGAATTCGAAAAAATCAGACTTACTGTAAATCCTGTGCATAAAAAAGCCAGTAATCAAAATGATCACTGGCTTTTTTTATGCTGATTTTTTAAACTATTTTAAAGCTACCTTGCTTATTAATAGAAGTTAGCCTTAAATTCAACACCCCAAAAGCGAGGTTCATTAACAAAACCTGTTAAGTTGTTGAAATCGATAGCACCTGTAAGTTTCTCTTCATCAGTAATATTACGACCAAAAACAGCTACTTCGTATTCTGCGCCATCTGAGTACCATTCGTAACCAACACGAACACCACCTTCTAATAATGCATCACCGGTAAACTCTGTTGACTCGTATAAGAAGAAGTTAACTTCGCTACGGTAAGACCAATCAGTGTAAACATAAAGTTGACCTTCACCCATCTCTTTCGTCCAACGGGCCGCTAAGTTTGAAATCCACTCAGGCGATTGTGGTAATGAGTTACCATCAATCAAGGCTAAACCGTCACTATTTAATGGTGAAGTTACCGTACAACCACCGCCACAACCAGGTACAGCAACATTGCTATCTTGCAATTCTGTGTGGTTATAACTTAGGCTAGCTGTTAACGCTAGGTTGGGGGTAATAAAGTATTCTGAGTCAAGTTCAAAACCATAACCTACTGATTTATCTGCATTCAGTAAACTTGCTACGTTACCCGTACCACCAACAGCAGTTAGCTGCTGGTCGTTAACAACGTAGTAATATACTGAGCCATCAACGCGAGCGGTGTTTTCTAAAAATACTGATTTGAAACCTGTTTCTACAGAATCTACTGTTTCAGAATTTGCTGTCGTTGAATTTGCCGAGAATAATAAGCTACGACCTTGAATGCTTGGCGCACGGTAACCGCGAGCTAAACGTGCATAGACGTTAGTTTCATCATTTAGTGTGTAAGTAGCACTTAAGTCACCACTGACTTGTGAGTCTTGCACATTATTACTTTCAGAAAAACTTGGCGCACCAAATGGTGACTGAACTAGTTGACCATCCCAGTCACGTTTATCATCTGAATAGCGTAAACCACCGTTGATGTTTAACTGATCAGAAACTTCATAATCAAGTGATGCAAAAACTGCCCACGCTGAAGTTTTCATTTGTTGTGTCGCAATACCATCTTGAACACCGCCGCCTAAGGTATTAAAACTTAAATTATTAATCGTTAAGTCTTCATCAAATAAGAAATAACCGAATTGATAATCTAACTTACCTAAATCGTTACTCGCAATACGTATTTCTTGGGTCAGTTGCTTATGATCTGGCATTTTAGCGCCAGTTTCAGAAGGGAAAGGAATAAAACCAGGTCCCATATAATTATCTAAGAATGCAGCACCGTAACCACCATCAATATCGCCTACTGAAAACATTTCAGCTGACTCATAACCGGTGACAGATGTTAAGGTATGACTACCCATATTGTATTCAATTTTTAAGCTAGCGCCTTTCATATCAACCGTTTGGTTGTTACGAACAGCCGCATCTTGAAATACAGTTTCGCGGTCAAAATCATCAATTAAGTCATTAGTGCCAGGTTTAATGATATTGGCTCTGAAAACGCGTGAATCGGCTTGAGCATCACGATAATGATAGTTAAACAACGCAGAAAAGTCGTCATTTGGTTCCCATAATAGTTGCAAACGACCTGCAGTTTCAGCGTAACCGCCTAATTGATCTTCTTGCTCAAAACCGGGTGCTTTGTTGTCAATCCAATCATCACGGTCTTGTTGTAGTAATGCGATGCGTGCTGACAAAGTATCGGTTAAGCCACCACCAACAGCAACACGAAAATCAGTGCTACCAAAACTACCATATGAGCCAGAAATATTGGCATCAAAGTCTTGTGTTGGTTTTTTCGATTCTACTTTCACAATACCTGCTGGGGTATTACGACCAAATAATGTACCTTGAGGACCACGTAAAACTTCTACGCGTTCAATGTCGAACATTGGCATACCTTTAGTTAAGGCATTTTCTAATACAACGTCATCATAAATCAATGAAACGGGTTGTGATGCTAGCAAATCAAAATCTGTATTACCTAAGCCACGAATGTAAAAACGTGGGAACGTACGTCCAAAAGAAGACTCGATTAATAAGCTCGGCACTTTTGCAGACAGTGCTCTAACATCCATCCCTGAAGAACCTAATACTTCAAGTTTTTTAGCGGTAAGTGCTGATACTGAAATCGGCACATCTTTTATGTTTTCAGTACGCTTACGCGCGGTTACTTCAATAACTTCAACGCCGACAGCATCACTTTTATTAGCATTTTCTTGCGCTACAGCAGCGGTAGATGCGCCTGCACCACACGCAAAAATAGCCGCATTGACGCAAAGCGCGAGCGACGTTTTATTAAAAACATTCATTAAGTACTCTCCCAAGAACTGTTTATGTTTTGTGTAAAGATTTTATTAACCTGACATTCTATATTGAATGTCAGGTTATTAGTGTTGTTTCATAGCTCAAGATCAGACAAAAAGCTTGTACCATAAGGCATCTTATCTAATTTAAATAATTCTGCGATGGTTTGACCAATATCTGCAAAGGTACTACGTTCGCCAATATTAACAGATCGTATCTGTTTGTGGAATGCAATAACAGGTACATATTCACGTGTATGGTCATTACCATGCCAAGTTGGGTCACAACCATGATCTGCGGTTAAAAAAAGTACATCATTTTCATTCATAGCCGCAACCACTTCGGGTAAACGCTGATCAAAATTCTCTAATGCCAAAGCGTAACCTATCGGATCACGGCGATGGCCGTAGTCTTGGTCAAAATTGACTAAATTAGTAAATATCAGGCTATTGTCTTGTGCCGTATTGATATGTGAAATGGTCGCATCTAATAAAGCATCAATACCCGTGGCTTTAGTTTTTTCACTAATACCTTGGTGTGCATAAATATCGGCAATTTTACCTACACTGATGACATAGCCACCCGCTTGGGTAAAGGTGTCTAATACTGTGGGTGCTGGCGGTAAAATAGAATAGTCGCGTCGATTACCCGTTCGGGTAAAATCTTCAGGGCTGCTGCCAATAAAAGGTCTGGCGATAACACGGCCAACATTTCTGTCAGCAAGTAACTCGCGCACTGTTTCACAATATTTATAGAGGTTATCCAAACCAAAGTGTTCTTCATGAGCCGCCACCTGAAACACGCTGTCAGCAGAGGTATAACAAATAGGCAAGCCAGTGTTAATGTGCGCTTGCCCAAGCTGGTTAATAATATCGGTACCTGATGCATGGCAATCGCCTAAAATACCCTTATAGCCAGTGGCTTGATTGATTTTTTCAATCAAATCTGCGGGGAAAGCGTTACCTTTTTTTGGAAAGTAGTCCCAATCAAATAATACTGGCACCCCCATCATTTCCCAATGGCCACTTGGCGTATCTTTACCTGTACTGATCTCAGCCGCATAACCATACGCACCCTGCACAGGTGCTTGCTTTGCCACAGGGAAACTAGCTTTACCCGCTTCAAAAGCGGCTTGCACTAAGCCCATTTTTGCTAAATTAGGTAATTTAATTTCACGTTTTTCGTGCTGATAAAAATGTCGTGCTAGGTTAGCAAAAGTATTGGCACTGATATCGCCAAAGTCTGCCGCATCGGGCGCATGCCCAATACCAAAACCGTCGATTACTAAAACTATTGCTCTTGCCATTTTAATTTCCCGTTATTAGATCGTTGCATTTTAACAAATTCTTCAAATTTATCCTCGTTTATAGCGATAAATTTCATGACCAAATGGTCAGCATGTGGTACTTTACCAAGCAATAAATTATAGACAATAGATATTTTATAAATATTTAAGGCACAGAACACCCTTTTGCCTAAATTTTAATGAATTTCAATATAATTAGTTCATAATATGAATGCGTTGACTTATTCACAACAGCATCACAATAAATAATAACTTAACCCTTTTTTAATCACATTTTTAAGGCTCTCTGTTTTGCAAACCAATAAACCGACGATTATTGCGGTAACCGGTGCTTCGGCATCTGGTAAATCACTTTTTGCGCAAACTATTTACGATGAACTATTACCTGAGCTAGGGTCAAGTGGTATTGCTATTATCAAAGAAGATGCTTACTACAAGCATCAATCGCATCTCTCGATGGCTGAACGTATAAAAACAAATTATGATCACCCTAACGCTTTTGAACATAGTTTGTTGTCGCAACATCTAAGTCAGTTAAGTGCAAATAAAAGCGTTGATATACCCACGTATTGTTATAAAACACATACCCGATTAGATGACACTCAACATTTAGCACCAACACCCATCATTTTAATTGAAGGTATTCTTTTATTTGCCGATCAAGAACTGAGAGACAAATTTGATATTAAAATATATATTGATACCCCGCTCGATATTTGTCTAGTGCGCAGAATAAAGCGAGATACCCTTGAACGTTCTCGCAGCATAGCGTCAATCACCGAACAATACTTAACCACAGTTCGACCTATGTACCACCAACATATACAGCCAAATAAAACCTTTGCCGATATTGTAGTGACGCGTGGTGGCAAAAATAGAATGGCAATAGAAATGCTAAAAGCAAAAATTCGTCAACTCATGCAAAGACGTCTTTAAATTTGCACGATTTGAACAAGCAATAAAATTAAAAATTGATGTCATTAAAATAAATATAATAACGATAACAAAACAATTTATGAGGTAATTATGGAATTAGGTGCACTTAGAGGCGTCATTGGCATTTTCGCGTTATTGGCAGTGGCGGTCTTTTTCTCTAAAGATCGCAGCGCAATTAATTGGCGAACCGTAGGTTTTGCCTTTGCATTACAGATATTACTCGGTGCATTTGTACTTTATGTGCCCTTTGGTAAAGATATTTTAGGCTCGATAACCAATGGCGTTCAACAAGTTATTAATAGTGCACAAGCCGGCATAAACTTCTTGTTTGGTGGTTTAGGTACCGATGCCATGTTTGATAACGGCGTTGGCTTTGTTTTTGCTATTCGTGTATTGCCGGTTATTATCTTTTTCTCATCGCTTATCGCAGTACTTTACTACCTTAATATTATGCAATGGGTAGTAAAAATTATCGGCGGTGGCTTACAAAAACTATTAAAAACCTCTAAACCTGAGTCATTATCTGCCACAGCTAATATATTTGTTGGCCAAACAGAAGCCCCTTTAGTCATCCGCCCTTATATCGCCAAAATGAGTCAATCAGAGCTTTTTGCCATTATGGTCGGTGGTTTAGCATCTGTCGCAGGCTCTATATTGGCCGGCTATGCTGGTTTAGGCGTGAAACTTGAATATTTAATTGCTGCATCGTTTATGGCCGCACCTGGTGGCTTGCTGATGGCAAAACTACTCATGCCTGAAACAGAGGTCATTAACAATGATTACAGCGATGTAGAGTTGGCTGAAGCAGAAGCTAAACCGGTTAATGTTATTGATGCTGCTGCCACAGGTGCCGCTTCAGGTTTAAAACTAGCGGTTAATGTAGGCGCCATGTTACTGGCTTTTATTGCCATTATTGCATTACTTAATGCCATGGTGTCAGGCTTTGGTAGCATATTAGGCTTTGAAGGCGTAACAATTGAATGGCTACTGGGCTATATTTTTGCCCCTTTTGCCTACCTTATTGGCGTGCCATTCGACGAGATGTTGCAAGCAGGCAGCTTTATTGGCCAAAAAATTGTCGTTAATGAGTTCTTTGCCTACGTAAATTTTGTTGAAATTAAAGATACCCTTTCCCCAACAACTCAAGCGATTATTACCTTTGCTTTATGCGGCTTTGCCAACTTATCTTCCATTGCCATTTTATTAGGTGGTATCGGCTCAATGGCACCTAATCGTCGCCCTGACATTGCACGATTAGGTATGAAAGCCATGTTAGCAGCAACTATGGCTAACTTAATGAGCGCCGCTATTGCTGGGGTTTTTGTAAGTTTATAATTAACTAAAAGCTGTAAAGGTTTAGCTTTCAGTTTTAAGCTGTCAGCTCTCAGTTATTTGGGATTAGTTATTAATTATTAGTGATTAGTGGGCAATTTGGGTTTTGAGGTGAAAATGAGTACTATTGAACAATACGCACAGCGTGCACTTAACATGATGGATTTAACCAGTTTAACTGACGTTGAAAGTGCCGATGATATTATTCAGCTTTGCCAAAAGGCTAAATCACCTTGTGGTAACACTGCCGCTATCTGTATCTTTCCGCGTTTTGTGCCCTTAGCAAAAAAAACCTTAGCGGCACAAGGTACGCCTGAGATAAAAATTGCCACGGTAACTAACTTTCCACACGGTAACGACGATATTGATATTGCTGTAGCTGAAACTAAAGCCGCGGTTGCCTATGGCGCAGATGAAGTCGATGTTGTATTTCCTTACAAAGCCTTAATAAAGGGTAATGACAAGGTGGGCTTTGAACTCGTAAAAGCCTGCAAACAAGCTTGTGGCAATAACACCAAACTGAAAGTTATAATTGAAACCGGTGAGCTTAAAACTGACCAGCTTATTACTCAAGCGAGTGAAATTTGTATCGCTGCCGGCGCTGACTTTATTAAAACCTCAACTGGTAAAGTTGCAGTAAATGCCACACCTAGGGCAGCCAAATTGATGCTAAAGGTCATTAAAGCTAAAAACACTCAGGTAGGCTTTAAACCTGCTGGCGGCGTAAAAAACGCTGAAGATGCTGCGGTTTATCTTGATTTAGCGGCTAATATTTTAGGCACAGACTGGGCGACTAAAGTTCACTTTAGATTTGGCGCCAGCAGCCTATTAACCAACTTACTTAATACCTTAGGCTCGAGTAATAAAACAGCTGAGCCAACAAGCTATTAAGCACATTGCACCCAACAGATTACATAGCCCCCAACAACCATAAGTAGGATATCAATATAGCGATGGCGCAATTATATTTTTATTATTCAACCATGAATGCCGGTAAGTCGACCCACTTATTACAGTCTTCGTATAATTACCGTGAACGTGGTTTAAACACATTGCTGTTCACCGCACAAATTGATGACAGGTTTGCCAAAGGCAAAGTCTCATCTCGATTAGGTATCCATGCTGACGCCTTATTATTTGATGATAAATCAAATATTTTCGAGCAAGTAAAATGCCAAATAAGTAGTAGCAAAATTGCTTGTATATTAATTGATGAAGCCCAGTTTTTAACTACACAGCAAGTTAGGCAATTAACCGATATTGTCGATGAATTAAAAGTGCCTGTTTTAGCTTATGGTATTCGTACCGACTTTCTCGGTGAAACCTTTGTCGGTAGTGCAGCACTTCTTGCCTGGGCTGATAAATTAGTAGAGTTAAAAACAATTTGTCATTGCGGTAAAAAAGCAAATTTTGTTATGCGCTGTGATGAGTATGGCAATGCCGTTAAAGGTGGCAAGCAAATAGAAGTGGGTGGTAATGAACGTTACGAGTCTTTATGTCGCCGGCATTTTAAAGCCCTTGTTTGGCATTAACTAAGCAACTACGCTATTTATATTTCACATAACAAATAAAAAGGAATGCCATGGCATTCCTTTTTTGTTGTGCTTATTTCAATAGCGCTAATTTATTAATACGGCTCTATTAATGCCAAGTGTATTAACACTATTCTATTAATACAAAGTTTATTAAAACTAAGCGGAAATGGTTTGATAAATAACCGGTTGTTGCTCAGCTTGCTTGCTATCAATCACTAAAGCCCCTTGATACTGTAGACTAGCTAGTAGTGCTGAGCTTTCATCTCTAGCATGCACTCGAGCCACCACATCACCACGGTTAACTAAGGTGCCAATGGGTAATACTCTGTCAAAACCAACACTATGGTCAATTTGCTGACCATTTGCTGTGCGTCCACCTTTTAAGCCCACCACAGCCAAGCCAATATCACGGGTTTGCATAGCATTAATATAACCGTGATCTAATGCAATAACATCTTTAATACATGCGGCGCGTTGCATTGAACGCCAAGGATCTTCCATAAAATCACTTGGACCACCCAAGGCATGGATCATTTTACTGAAAATTTCAGCTGCAGCGCCAGAGGCCAGTGCATGGTTAATTTTTACTAATGCGGCATCTTCATTATCCACAACTTTTGCGCTAACTAACATAGCTTTAGCTAATGCAACTACCACGGCATGCAAGCGAGGTTCACGCAGCGAGCCAGTTAAATATTTAACCGTTTCGGCCATTTCCAAAGCATTACCCGCGGTTGCACCTAATACTTGGTTCATATCAGTGATAATAGCTTGTGTCGGTACACCGGCGCCATTAGCCACATTAACAATACTTTGCGCTAGCGCTTTAGCATCAGCAATATTTGACATCATAGCGCCATTACCAACTTTGACGTCCATGACCAAAGTATCAAGCCCTGCTGCCAATTTTTTTGACAATATAGACGCAGTGATCAGGGGAATAGATTCCACCGTGGCAGTAATATCGCGAATGCCATATAAACGTTTGTCTGCCGGCGCTAAATTATCCGTTTGAGAGATAATTGCCATACCTAAATCTTTTACAATCGCTTTAAATTCAGCAGTACTGGGTTGAACATTAAAGCCGGCGATACTTTCTAGTTTATCTGCTGTTCCGCCGGTGTGACCCAAGCCACGCCCTGCAATCATGGGAACATAAGCACCACAAGCGGCCACAATAGCAGCTAACATAAAGCTAACCTTGTCGCCAACACCGCCGGTTGAATGTTTATCAACCACTGGGCCGTCTAATTCTGGCCATGACAACACATCACCTGAGTTTTTCATCGCCATAGTAAAGTCGATGATCTCACGGGTTTGCATGCCTTTTTGAAAAATTGCCATGGCCATTGAACCGGCTTGAGCATCATTAAAATCTAAGGTAACTAAACCATCAACAAAGCTTTGAATTTGTGCTTGTGAGAGTGAACCACCATCACGTTTGGTACGAATTATTTCTTGTGGTAATAACATGAACTAAAATCCTTATTTTTCAAGTAAATCTTTCGGCATAAAAGCATCAGGTAATAATTCATTAACTGTCCATTGCTTTTTATTATTGTTGTGATTAACCGCCATAACAAGTGCATCGGGTGCTAAAAATTCAACAATAACCTGTCGACAAGCACCACAAGGGGGCGTTAACTTTTCTTGATTAGTATAAATAACGATGGCTGAAAATGCTTGTTCACCTGAAATCACCCCTTGTGCTAAACAATTACGTTCAGCACAAACGGTTAGGCCGTAAGAAGCATTCTCTACATTGCAGCCTTTAACTATTTTGCCGCTAGCGGTTAACGCTGCCGCACCAACATGAAAGTTACTATAGGGTGCATAGGCGTTTTCAAAGCCCGCTTTCGCGGCATTAACCAATCTTGATATTACATTATCTTCAATATTTGACATTATAAAAGCCTTTATCTGACCAAGTGGTCAACTTATGTTCTATCGTAGTAAATCAGTAGGAGAAATGCAACTGAAAAAAGCGTTAAATAAAATCTATTACAGCGTATTGTAATCAACTTATTTTTCGCACGTTATTTAACGGTAGATTAAAAGGTAAAAAAAAAGCCAACATTACTGCTGGCTTTGTTAGTAAGGTTTATGAATGATTAGAAAGTATATTTAACACCAATCTTCATAGACCATGTAGACTCACGATCTTGGAATCTAGCAGGTGACTCTCCTGCAGAAATATTTGCACTTTCGTACACGTATTGACCGCCATCATTAATGCTGTAATCAAGTAATTCTGTTGCAGATTGACCAAATGGTAATTGGTAAACGCGTGCAGCACCTTCATCAAAAATAGCTAATGCGTTTTTAATATCAACATAGAACAAACCTTTATGCCCAGTTAAGAAACCTGGAATTTCTTGTTCAAAGCGTAAATCCATCGTCGTTGTCCAAGGCGCTGTATAAGCATTCTTGTCAAGATAACCACCATCAGAGCTAATACCCGCTGTTGCTAACTCGGCCATAATTTCGTCGTAGCTTAAGCCATTATCAAAATCGACAGCACCGTCACTAGCACCCGTTGGAATATAAGGTAAGTTAGCGGTAGTAAGATCTAAGTTGCCTGACAAACCGTCACTGTCGTTATAACCTAACAAGTAACTAAATGGTCTACCTGATTTACGCTCCCAAAACATATGCATACCTGTGTTATAACCTTCAAACATTTCAGTATTATATGAAAGGTTGAACGTTAAACGATGCTTAACTTGGTAGGCTGATGTACCAATAGTAGGATTCTCAGGATCAACAACCGGGTTAAAGTTATATGCTGTATTTGATGAAGTACCAGTAGCATCTACACGATTACGAATAGTTGAATGAGTATATGAGAAGTTAGCTTTAAAACCGCTCTGCCAGTTCTTTGCAATGCTCAATGTTTCAATTATCGTATGACCACCAGACGTATTAGTCAATAACACATCACGAGCTTCTCTATCAGCATTAGCAAAAGTATAAATTGGGCGGCCTTCAACAGTTAGACCACCATTTCCTTTTGAGGTATCTAAAGTACGAGAAAGATCAGACCAAGCCATGTCTTTCTGGATATCTTTATAAAGTACTTCACCACTTATGCGCCAATCATCACCTAAACCTATGTCACTTAAATTAGCAACATAATCTGCAGCTAAGCTGTATTGCCATGTAGTAGGGATTTCGAAGTTTGGATCAATAGCATCAATATTAGAGTTTGGTCCACCTAACTCAGATTGAGCAATTTGGTCTTGCGCAGTTTGTGGTATGCCACTTGGATCAGCATCTTGCAAAAATGCTGCGCTGCTACTGCGATATAATGCGATTCTAGAACCGTCATTACTGAACGCATTTGAGATGAATACATTGGGACGGCCACCACTAAATAGACCAGCGCCACCACGGATAGTCAACTCATCAGTTGCGCTCCAAGTAAAGCCAAAACGTGGTAAAATGATGTCTAAGCCGTCAAGGTTTTCATTATTGGCATAAGCATAGCGATCGAAGAAGCTTTCATTAAAGTTTGGTGCATCATCATTCACCGTTGATTCATAACGTAAACCATAAGTTACGTTAAGTGAATCATTTACATCCCAACTATCTTCAATATAAAAAGCGTGATTTTCAAGCGCAAACTCAGCGGCTGCATCATCACGGTTTAAGCTCGGGTTATTTTGATATTCAAAAAATCCTGCATTGCCAGCTTCAAAGTCATCAATGCTATCAAAATACCAAGAACCTAAATAATGCTGCATGAAAAGGTTATAAACATCTACTTTTTCGTATTCCCAACCAAATGAAATCGCATGATCTTCATACAAATAATCACCACTGATACGAACTTGTAAGGTCTCATTGGTTAACTGGTTTGCGTGGCGACTGTCATCAGCGCCCAACATAATTTCGCCGCCATTAACGGTGTCAATTTTAACTTCACCAAATTCATAGCCACCTAGTGATACTTGACCGTTAATAGATTCTTTTTTCGATACCTTAACTTCTGTTGAAAATTCTTGAGTCCAGTTTGAAAATACTTGAGCAACATAAGTGTCAAACTCGTTAGAGCGATTATACCAATGAGAAGATAAATACAAGTCATCAGAGTTACCACTACCCTGATTACCGGCGCTATTACTAGAGCCATGCGCATAGGTAAAAGTCGCACGATGATCTTCATTAATATTCCAATCTAACTTCAATGAATATTTTTCATCTTCTAGTGGAATAGAGTTATCCCAACTACCGGCATCATAACCATATTTACTTTTAGCAATATTGACCACACGATCAACTTCTGCTTGCGACACTTGGCTAACTTTGTTGGCTACATTTGCATCTGACGGGCCTTTGTCTACCGAACTGGGTGATTCAAAAGTTTCGTATGACGCGAAGAAGAAGAGTTTGTCTTTAATAATTGGACCGCCGAAAGTTGCACCCCAAGTCTCTTCATCAAATTTTAAAGCAATTTTATCGCCATCATCTGTTTCAGGTGTTCCTGCCCAAGCATCTTTAGCTTGCTCAATAAACATAGAACCATGAAACTCGTTAGTACCCGATTTAGTTACTACGCTAACTTTACCACCTGAAAAACCACCTTCTTTAGCGGTAAATGGCGCAATAGCAACACTAATTTGAGCAATTGAATCAAAAGCAATAGGAGAACGCTCTGTAGGGTAACCGTTACCGGCTAAACCAAAGTCATCGTTAAGGTTCACACCGTCAACCGCTAAACTGTTATATTTAGGGTTACTACCTGCTAAAGATAAGCTATTGCCATCATTACTAACAACAGCCATTGGATTTTGTCGAACAATATCTTTTAAATCACGGTTAAATGCGGCTGATTTAGTTAAAGCATCACCACTAAAGACACTTGATGAGCCTTTTGACGGGTCAAAAAATGTTGAAGAACCTGTTACCGCAATACGCTCAATATTAGTATCTTCTAATACTTCACTGATTCGAAATACATCACCTAAAGTAATGTAAATACCTTTAAGTGTTTTATCTGCATAAATATCAGAGTCGATCGTGACGGTGTATGGACCACCAACACGTAAACCTTGTGCAGAAAAATTACCTGTGTCGTTAACTTTTAAAGTTTTACGAGTACCTGAAGGTTCGTGAACAATAGTAATAGTAGCATCAGTAACAACACTGCCATTGTTGGTTAGAATGTTACCGCGCATTGACGATGACGTATCATCAGCCATGGCCGATGTTGACAATCCAAACGCAAGTACAATTGCGCCAGTAATCCTTGAGAGACGATGATTTTTCATCATATTATTCCTTGGTATAAGTTAAATTTTTATTTGTTAAGTGTTTTATGTAAGTTTTACTGAGCTAATTTTAAGCTCTTTATTATTTTTTTAGTGCTATCTCGGTGAAATTAAAACAGAGTTTTCTTACATTATCATTACAAAATTTTACAGGTCACCTGCTGAGAATTTACATTTTTTAACTTCACAAAACAGCAAAACAAAGCGAATGCGCTTAAAGCTATAAATAACAACAGCCTAACCTTGTTTTTAAAACATGACTAAAAATAGCTTATAACTATAGTCACATTAAAACAGATTAACTATAACAAAAAATGATAAAAACAAACCATTTGGTCAAGATAAAATAAAGTATGATTTTATCTAAGTTAATAAAGGCCTGTATTAACTTAGATAAATTAACCATAGGTAAATTTATCTAAGTCAACTATTTTTAAAAATATCAAAAAATGCTGATGAAAGAAGACCAAACTTATTAAACAGTGTCTTAACACTATATTTAAACTAAACTGGCCAGTTTTTAACTCCTCAGCATGAGTTTATTGATATATGTACCAGATTAACTCCGTAAAATTTTTAACAATTTTACCAGTGTTAATAGTAATTTTTATTGGCTGAGCATAAGCTAACAACTGTAATATTGACCTAATAAAATAGTGTTAATGACTATAAAAATATAAACAGAAAGGTTATTCGCGTGAACAACAATACCAGCAATGAAAAGCAAGGAAGTATTCGGGCCCGAAGTGAAGCTATTATTTTAGCGGCGGCCCAAAAAGAGTTTATTCTCCAAGGTTTTAAAGGTGCTACCGTTCAATCTATTGCCGATAGCGCGAATCTGCCTAAAGCAAACGTATTATATTATTTCAAAAATAAAGAAAATATTTATCATGCGGTATTACAGTTAACCTTAGATACCTGGGATCAAGGTATTGGTGAACTTGATATTAACGACGGTCCTGTTGTGGCGATTGAAAAATTTATTGCTTCGAAAGTAAAAATGTCTTTTGAACACCCTCAGGCATCAAAAATTTATGCCATGGAAATCATACAAGGGGCGTTGCATTTAAAAGAGTTTTCTCGCACTTATTTACGCCAATGGGTAAGAGAAAAAGCTAAAGTATTTCAAGTGTGGATAGATAGCGGTGAAATGAAAAATGTTGATCCGGTAAAACTTATTTTCTTAATTTGGTCTTCAACTCAACATTATGCTGATTTTGAACAACAAATATTAACCATTATGAATCGTGCCGATTACGAAGAAGACGATGTAACCCAAGTAACCGAGTTTTTAACTGATTTTATATTACGGGGTTGCGGCCTAAAATAGGAATTTATATGCGAGTATTAAGCTATTTACTGACAACTACCTTGTTAGTCTATTCAGGTATTGCTATGTCACAAACGTCAAATAGTTCAAGTCCAACCTCAAGCTTACGCATTGCTACTTTCAATGTCAGCATGGAAGCATTAAATTACTTACCTGCAAAATTAGGTAAAGAACAAAAGCCGACAGGAAATGAGTTAGCCGTAGCGTTAGTAGAAAATCATCAGCAAATTAAAAATATTGCTGAAATTATTCAACGCGTAAATCCTGATATTATTTTATTGAATGAATTTGACGGTAATGACCCTAAACATCAATCACTAAAACGCTTTTTAAGCAATTATCTAGCAAAAAGTCAGCAAGGTCACACGGCGGTTAACTACCCCTATTTTTATCAAGGCCCAGTTAATACGGGTGTTGCTTCTGGTGATGACTTAAATAACGACAACAAAGTAGGTGAATTACCCAATGATGCCTATGGTTATGGGCTTTTTTCAGGGCATTTCGCCATGGCATTGTTATCTAAATATCCTATTGTTGAAGAGAAAATCAGAACCTTTCAACTGTTTAAATGGCGCGATATGCCAAACGCCTTAATACCCGTAAATCCTGACTCAAAAACACCTTGGTATAATGAACAAGCCTGGAGTAATTTTAGATTATCATCTAAATCTCACTGGGATATACCACTGAACGTCAATGGTAATGAAGTTCACATTTTGGCAAGCCATCCTACCCCACCAGTATTTGATGGGCCAGAAGATAGAAACGGTAAACGAAACTTTGATGAAATACGTTTTTGGACTGATTACCTAACCCCGAGTGCTGCCAGTTATATTTATGACGACAATAAGCACTTTGGTGGTTTAGCTCAAGATAAAGCTTTTGTTATATTAGGTGATTTAAATGCCGATGCTATAGAGGGCAGTGCAATAAAGTCGGGCATTGATCGCTTAATCAATCATCCCCGTGTTATTGATGCCAAGCCAAGTAGCGAAGGTGGAAAGTTACAGCGAAATAATAATGCCAATGCAAAATATCACACGGCATTTTGGGGCATGCGAGCTGATTATGTTTTGCCTGCAAAAGCACAATTTAACGTACTTGGCTCAGGTATATTTTGGCCAAAAGAAAATGAAGCTGAGTTTCGTTTAATTAAAGACCGTGCTGCCTCGTCAGATCACCGACTTGTTTGGGTGGACCTAGCGTTTAAAAATCCAATTAATAAATAACTGTTCTATATCAACCGAGTTAAATTCGACAGAGTTAAATTCGACAGAGTTAAATTCAACAGAGTTAAGCAGTTATATTTACCAATAATATTTAACGGAAATCAATATGAAAAAATTCATTCCAACCTTATTAACCAGCTTGATGATCTTGTCTTGTGGTCAGCTACAAGCATCTGATGATGCTAAAACAAGCACTATTGCAGACAGTAGCCCGAAAAATATCATTATGATTATTGGTGATGGTATGGGCCCAGCATATACCAGTGCCTATCGCTATTTTCATGACGACCCTAATACAGCTGAAATAGAACAAACAGTTTTTGACCGTCACTTTGTCGGTAATAGCAGTACCTATCCAGCTGCTGAGTCAGGTTACATTACCGACTCAGCCGCTAGCGCTACCGCATTATCAACCGGTATTAAAAGCTATAATGGCGCTATCGGCGTCAATGTTAACAAACAGCCCGTTGAAACCGTTTTGGAATATGCCAAACAAAGTGGCAAAAAAACCGGTGTTGTGCTTACCTTGCAAATTAATCACGCCACCCCTGCGGCTTATTTAGCTCATAATGTTCATCGCTATAATTACAATGCTATTGCCGACAGTTACATTGATGATGGCATCAAAGCCGACTTATATTTTGGTGGTGGCTGGAAATACTTTATTCGTGAAGATAGAAATATTGTTGATGAGTTTATAGAATCAGGTTTCCACTACATTGATAAATATAGTGAAATAAGCACTATCCCAGCAAATAAACCCGTACTAGGTTTATTTGCTAAAACTGGTTTACCTTGGGCCTTGGATGATACTAACAAGTACCGTTTATCCATGATGACACAAGCGGCAACAAAGCAATTAGAAAATGATAACGGCTTCTTCATGTTAATTGAAGGTAGCCGAATTGACTATGGCGGACACGCTCGAGATATTGCCGCCGCTATGCATGAAATGGACGATTTAGCCAAAACCTTAGAATACCTTGAAACTTATGTTAAAGAACATCCAGATACCTTAGTGGTGATCACAGCCGATCATAGTACTGGTGGCTTAAGTATTGGTAAAAAAACTGAACGCTCTAACGCTAATATCAACAGTAAATATTTATGGAAGCCAGAATTTTTACGTAGCATGACCATGTCACCAGAAACAATAGCAAAACGTTTTATGGATAAGGAATTATCTCTGACACAACTGGGTGAGTTGCTGTCATTTAAAATAACAGCTGCAGATATGGAAAATTTACAACAAGCTAAACTTGCTGATCACCAAATTGTTAAGCAATTTAAATTATTAGCTGCTGATGTAAAAAAAGCTAAAAGAAAGCCTAGACCATACCAGTCTGTACTTAATGTTATCACCAAAATTATTGATGTAAAAACCAACACAGGTTGGGGTTCCATTAGTCCTTCAGGTACCCATACCGGTATCGATGTGCCTGTGTTTGCCTTTGGCAAAGGCAGTGAAATGTTTTCAGGTTTTCAAGACAACACTGACATTGCCAAGAAAATTTTCACCCTATTAGGTAAAAAATAAAACAGCGCTATACCTACAAAAAAAGTAAAGCAAAACAAAGCAAAAGGCCGAGTAGTTTATAAATTATTTATAACTTGCTCGGCCTTTTGCTTTACTCTGTCCTGAAATGTGTTTTACCTGCAAGCGTATATTAGAACCTGTTGTGTAGACATGTCATAAAAAATGAGAATCGCGTCACGAGGTGAGAAAAATTAACATCATATGTGACTACGAATAATGTTTGAGACTACTAATCACTAAATTAGATTAACTGCTAATGATCACTTTTGCCACATAGAAGACCTAATTCACGCGTAAATTTATCTCCATAAATAGTCCGATCTGCTACTACAGGCCGCGTTCAGAATGAATTTATAACGCTAATTAATTGCGTGTAAAAATCGTTAGCTATTGGTTGTTCTTTAGGTCAACTGATCGCTAACAGATGACCTAGATGAGTTAATTTTAATTACTCCTTTTTCTTGCAAGCGCTACTCTCAATCTAATGTCTGCTACATGCTGGGATAGATGACATTAGCATATATTTCCTAAGGCGCTTTCGTCCACAATATTACTATTAGGCTAACATCCACTGTATCGGTTAAAATGCCCCTTATAGATGGTGACTGAGTCATCTATGGCGAAACAAAAAGGTAAAAATAATTGGAAAATACACAGCATAATTGGACTACTTGTCAGGAATGTCAGGGACGCAGCCAAAAAAGGAGAAAGCTGCGCAAAAAAGTGAAACTCAGCTTTCAAAGAGCGTTAGCGCACTTTGAAGAAATGAATGCCCAAGGCACGCCCCCCGTTCAACCGAAAGGTCACCTCTATGATTGTTTGAACTGTAGCGGCTCTGGCTTAGTTCAATCAGCTAGTCATCCTACAGCCGATACAGAAAACTACCCACACCTTGCTATTATTGGTGGTGGCATAGGTGGAGTAGCTTTGGCGGTAGCATGTAAACACCGCGGTATTCCTTTTACACTTTATGAACGTGATAGCGGCTTTGGTGCTCGCTCTCAAGGTTATGGCCTCACGTTGCAACAAGCAAGTAAGGCAATCAAAGCATTAGGCATTTTATCACTAAAGCATGGCGTAATTTCTACAAGACATGTGGTACACACCACTGATGGCAAAGAGATTGGAGAATGGGGCATAAGAAAGTGGTTGCCGTCTGAGATAAAGACCTCTGTGAAACGCAGAAATATACATATCGCCCGCCAATCTTTACGCTTTGCTTTACTTGAGCAACTTGGTGATCATGAGACTGTTAAGTGGGATCACCAATTAGTTGATTTTAAGGAAACTGAAGGTGCGGCCGTTGATCTGATCTTTAAAGTTAACACTAAAGGAAAGACCAAGAACGAGAGCAGCGCAGAAATAAAGCATGTTAAGGCCGATCTACTTGTGGGTGCCGATGGTATCCGCAGTTCGGTACGAAAATTATTGATTGGAGATGATATAAAACCACTACAATACCTAGGTTGTATTGTGATTTTAGGTATCTGTCCTTTGGCTGATCTCAACGGGCTTGAAAGCCCTTTGCTCGACTCGGCTACGGTATTTCAAACCGCCAATGGCCATGAACGAATTTACATCATGCCTTATGATTCAGAGTCGGTAATGTGGCAACTTAGCTTCCCTATAACAGAGGAGAACGCTAAAGCCTTGAGCGCTAAAGGTCCTCAAGCACTTAAAGAAGAAGCCTCTAAAAGATGTCAGTGGCATGATCCCATTCCTCAAATTTTATCAGCTACTAAGTCAGCGCTAGTTTCTGGTTACCCTGCTTATGACCGTGAATTACTTAATGCAGAATTGTTGGAAAAAGCAGGTAAAGTAACCTTAATCGGCGATGCAGCCCACCCGATGAGTCCATTTAAAGGGCAAGGGGCGAATCAAGCGCTGTTAGACGCGCTATCATTAGCTCGGGGTATATCCATAGGATGTAGACCTATGTCTCAATGGCGAGAAGCGGGTGTAAGAGCAAGTGTATTAACTGAGTTTGAAGCAGAAATGTTGACCCGCAGTGCTTCTAAAGTGAAAGGCTCAGCAGAGGCGGCACAGTTCCTACATTCCGACGTTGTACTTCATGAAGGTGATGAACCAAGAGGACGATGTTTGCTCAGAGAAGAGGCACAATATTAAACAAGCGCCATATTAATACTTGTTCTTTATAGCTATGAGCGTGTTACTTTTTAAAGCTATCTGTTTTTAACGTCAAGCGGCGTTTTATCGCATAATGATCTGACCAAGTAAACTGCTCAATAGGCTCACGCGTGCAAATACGTGCAGATTTTGATATCCACAGGTGAGCAATCGCCAAAGTAAACAAGATAGGCAAATATGACTTGTTTGGCGATGAATTGACAGATTGGCTATCTCGCTAAGTGCCTTGAATCGTGATAGAACAAAGCGCTGCTTTAATGACTACTTAGGCTAACTGTAAATGTTCATTTATCGAATTTTAATGGCAGCTTTGAGCCTTGAAGCGGTCACTAGGATTGAAAACAGAAAAACCAATAAGCGCTCATTTGTTTTGGCCCATCAAAATAAACTTAATAATTTTCTGATGATTTATGACGTTATGACTGTTTTTCTTACTCGTTTTGCCCCGAAAAATAATAAATTATTTCACATGTCAGCCTACAGGAACTATCAAGCCAGAAAATCCATTCTCGAAATTTTTGAAGAGCGACAGTTGTACTATTTAACTAAGCCTTTTGGCAACTAACGTCTGCGGTAAACAAGTTTAAAAACACTGGGTATCAAAGCATAAAGCTATGGCTAGTTCACAACTCATCTAACTATGACTAACCCAACATGATGCTAATAAATGTTTGAAGCGTTTATTTAAGGCGAACTATCGAGCCTGCCATTGTTAACAGTAAAATGAAGATATTTATGATCAATTATTTAATATATAAGAGATTTTTTATTTGCATTTTTAATGGTTAAAATTCAAAACGATTGAGTGATAAAATTTATAAGGTGAATACCTACTGAGTAAATTTTATAGCTTGTATTTAGCCATTTTTTCGCATGAAAAAGTAGAACGCTTAATTAATCAAATGGCTATAACCATAGCTTATTCGCTTGTTTCATCGCTTATTATTCGCTGGATTGAAAAAAAATTATAGTATTCTTTGACTTATATTAGATATGCCGTTTATATTCTATTAAGCTCAATGACCGAAACTTAAGCTCAAAAAATATCCGGTCTATCTTTTTACATAATGAAAATTATTACTAAACTAAAAGGTGATTTACCATGCTTCAATCAGTTGGTTTGCGCGATTATATGATCACTAACCCAATCAAGGTCAAAGAGGATGATAATTTATTAGATACGATGAAAATCATCATAGATAATAAAGTCTCAGGGGTTTGTGTAATAAATGAAAAGAAAGTCCTCGTAGGCGTACTTTCCGAAATGGATTGTTTAGCCGCCATACTCGAAAGCACTTACAACAATATTGGTGTTGGTTTAGTGAGTGAATATATGACTAAAGAAAATATAGTTGTTGCTCACCCTAGTGATGACATTATCAATGTCGCTCAGGACATGCTACTAAAAAAACATCGTCGTCGACCTGTGATTGAAGATGGTAAGTTGGTTGGGCAGGTTTCTTGTCGGCAATTACTGACAGCAGTTAATAAATTTAATAAGTAAATTTATTAACTTTATTAAAAGTACCAGATTTTTTATCACAGTACGGGCAAATAAGAGCAGTGACTTTATCTTCATTGATGGTTTTTTAGTCGCTTACACTGTTTTAGGCTTTATCAAACATAAGCCATGGTGCAGCATGCTTTAGCCATAATTGATTATGTTTGATAAAGCCCATTTTTGATTGATGTAGCTATCTGATTAGCGACATTAGAAAGTGTTTATTTATCGCCTTGTTCACTGAATTTGACCGCTTTATCGGCGATTGAGTAGGTAAAGCCTTTGGATATTAAATGCCGTAGCGCTTTTTGCTTTAATTTCATATCGTCAATAGGCTCTTCGCCAAACTTTCTGATCTTTAATGAAAGCGCCTTAGCAAAATAATCATCCTCAGACGTTTCTAACGCCCCAACACAGTCATTAATGATCTTGGATGCAAATCCCTTTACATACAATTTTTCTTTGATTTTATTAGGGCCAATATTTTTTTCTGATAAACTTGTCGTTAAGCGTGTTGCATAACGAAAATCATTAATAATGTCATGTTCTATCAGATAATTAAGTGCTGGCTCATTAAATTGAGTATCATCTTTAAACAACATATTGGCTTTTTGAAGTAACGTTTTTGCAGAGTAATCTCCATACCTTTCAATCATCCAAATCATATAAGATTTGACCCGATCATAAGAAATCACTTGTGGCTTTGCCTCTTTTTTACTTGTTTTTTTATACATGTGGCTACTTTGTTACTTTCAAAATCGGGTTTATTATAAGTCAGTCTTGCTTATACCAATTTCATTAATTAGGTGGTCTACTTTATACGCAGTAAAAATGACCAAATATAAGGTATTTATTTTAATAAATAGTGGTTCTAATTATTAAAATAAATAACGCAGTAGTTGGTTATTTTAACCAGTAAAAATCATCAGATAATTAGTGAGATTGGTATTAAACGCTTAGGCATTAAATGTCCATCAAGGTTTGCACAAAAGGCCAATAAAATTGGCCTTTTGATGATAATTAATTTTGATTACTACATTGCCATGCATTTAAATAAGATGAGTTAACAATAATCCCATCAAAGCCTTGTTCTTTTATCTTAATCAAACTTTTGAAGGCTTGACGATAGTCTTGATAAGCACCTGTCATCAACGCCACCATTTGCCATTCAGATGAATAACATAAATGATAATAATCGCTTAATGACCTGTTTTCTGTAGCAAATCTGATAACAGAACGTTTATGTTTATATACGCCATACTGAATATAGACTTGGTTATTTTCTGTCTGTAATTGATGATTTAAATTAATATTATAATCACTTAGCCACTCGCTCGGTAAAAGCTTAAAGTACCAATGTGGTTTTTCTGGCGTTAAAATATGCTCTGCAACTTTGATATTGTGCATATTAATATTTTTTTCAGCTGTGCTATCTGTTGCTTCTATATCGTTTGTTTTGTTTGTTTCATCTGTATTGCTTGCTAATGTTATAGCGAGGTTTTGCCCGTTTTCTTTAAATTCTGCACTATCATTAAGTGCTAGAACATTTGCTTGTCTGGTGATCTCGGCTTGCTTGTTATTCTCATCGTCAAACGCAGGCTTTACTGCTATTGCTTTTGGCGCTAGTTTCTCTGTGTTTATATTATTGACTACATTTATTGTTGGCTGTGTTGAGCTATTATAAATATTTGACAATTTTTCTAGCAAAGGGGCTACTTGCGGGCCTAAAAGTAATCCGGCCATTAAAGCAATGAAGAGTTTAAAGTTAATTGATTTGAAGTTAAATAAGGCGATTTTTGACTTAAGAGTGAGGTTTTCATCAAGATTAATAGGGTAAATTTTACTTTGATAATATTGGCTAATTTCCCCTGAGCTATATGATTTTTCTAATAAGGTATGGCCCCATAATTCAATAGTCAATAATGAGCTACCATAGCGTTGCCATGCCAGTAGCTGTCCTAACAAGTCATGTATATCCGTTGAAATCAAATCAGCATTTTCAAATGCCCAAATAGTGATAACTTCTTTGTCTTTGTTCTCAATTAAATACTGCTTGGCATTTTCAAGGAACTGTTCATTAGTTTCTATTGAGGAAAACTGATCGATACCGGCCGTTACTAAGACACGAGTTAAATCATCGAGGTGCTCAATTTTTCCTGGTAAAAAAACAACTTGATGATGTTCAGGGATATTTTCAATATAGGTTTTTTTTAAACTCGCTAACAGCTTTTCAGATTTGCTGGTAATAACTCGGCAAACTCCTGTTTCTATCACAGAATATAAAAGTTGAAATAAACCTTTTCTTATGGGTGAATCATTATTCATTCAACTCTCTTATATCAAGTACTATACATAGAACACGGATCACAACTTACTTTGCCATAATACTGACTATAATTATGATTTCTCACATATTACAACAAGGCAAAGGATGAAAACAAGTAAACTGTTTTGATCATCCCTCACTCGTTGTGTTCTGGTATGTTTTAAAAGCAGTAAAGCATTAAGCGTTTGATATTTGGCCTTTGATCTTTATAACCCGTATCAGGATCTGTTAGACAATAATATCTGTTGAAAGTAGAGCTAGACTCTGGCTAAACCCTGGCTAAATGGTAAGGTTCAAAAGTGCTTGCAGGCAAATACTTTATTGTACTTTATCAGTGCACACCTGAAAAATGCTAACGTGTGCTGTTTTACCCTAATAATTAAGGAAAAAGATAATTCAATGAAAAGTGCTTTATCTTGCGATAAGTTGTAGCGATGCAAAATAGGTCATGCTCATAGCCGCTAGAAAACGGCTTTGAATCAATTTATGATTAAATTCAAAGTCCGTTTAAAAGGCTTTATTTAACATCAGTCGTTAAACAAAATTTGCTACGAATTCTTAAGTTAAGTCACTTGCTATTGTTAAGTTCACTAGTGCAATACTAACTTGACAGATTAATGATACAAAATGCTCTTAACTACCTTGTTGCTCAAGCACTTGATTAAAATGCGCAAACCCTTGTGCTAAATCATCAATTAAATCATCAACATTTTCCAAACCCACATGCAAACGAATCAAGGGAAATTGATATGGCCAAGTGGTTGCAGTGCGCATATTATTAACCTTTGAAATACCTAAAACAAGGCTTTCAAACCCCCCCCACGAATAACCCATTTTAAAATGTTCCATGCTGTCTAAAAATGCCGTTAATGCCGCTTGATTCCCCTTGTTTAATACAAACGAAAACAAACCATTTGAGCCGGTAAAATCACGCTTGAATGCTTCATGACCTGGGCAAGATGGTAGCGCTGGATGTAATATAGTTTCAACCTCTGGGCGCGTTGACAACCAATGCGCTATTTTAAGTGCACTGGCCTGATGCTGCTGTAAACGTACGCTTAATGTTCTAATACCACGCATGGCTAAGTATAAGTCATCAGGAGAGGTACATTGCCCCATAATATAGCTGCTTTCACGCAATTGTGGCCAATGCTCAGCGTTTGCTGTTGCGGTACCTAACATGACGTCTGAATGGCCAACAATATATTTTGTCGCTGCTTGTATTGAAACATCGACACCGTAGTCAAAGGGTTGAAAATTTACCCCTGCTGACCAAGTGTTATCTAACATCACGATACAGTTGTGCCTATGAGCCACTTCAGCGATGGCGGGAACGTCTTGCACCTCCATGGTAACTGAGCCCGGTGATTCAAGAAACACCACACGGGTATTCGCTTTAATTAACGCTTCGATACCTGAACCAATCAGTGGATCATAATAGGTCGTTTCAATACCTAACTTAGCTAATATTTTATCGCAATAATCACGGGTGGGTTCATAGGTGCTATCAACCATTAAGATATGATCGCCCGTTTTAACAAAGGCTAGTATGGCATTAGTAATTGCCGCAGTACCCGACGGATATATGGCACAACCTGCGCCACCTTCTAACTCGGTCATAGCATCACTAAATGCGAACGAGGTTGAGGTACCACGACGGCCATAAAACAACACCTGATTAGTTTTATTTGCTGTGGCATGCTTCATTTCTTTGACAGAGTTAAATACTACGGTAGACGCGCGCTCTACGGGTGGGTTAACGACACCGCGTGTCCATTGGCTTTTGCGGCCGGCATTAATAAGTTTTGTTTCTTTTTTCATCTCTAGGTTACACTCCACGGTTGTATTTTTGGATATCGCTCGATAAGGGACTTATCCTTTTGAAATCAAGCAGCGCTGACAATTCACCAAGCGGCTAACTCATTTTTAACTTCAGCTTGCTAAAGTTCACACTTTTCAAAAATCAATTATAGCTATCTAGCCATCTATAGGTATTTGTATCGCGAATTAAATAAAGAAGCACGCTTTATTTTGTCATAACATAGTCGTGAACAGTATTAAGCAGATAAAATAGTATCATATGAGTAGTAGCCATTTGATTAATTAATACCAATCTCACTAATTATCTGATCATTTTTACTGGTTAAAATAACCAACTACTGCGTTATTTATTTAATAATTAGAACCACTAGTTATTAAAATAAATGCCTTATATTTGGTCATGTTTCCTGCATATAACGTAGACCACCTAATTAATGAAATTGGTATAATCAATTTTTTCTGAACTCAATTAAATACCAGCTATAACTTGTAGTTAGGAGATAGGAGTTATTCACCTTATAAATTTACCCCTTAAGCACTTTAACCCTTAAGAGCAAAGCAAGCATTAACTGGGTATAACACTATCAGTTGCCACCAGTGTTAGTCAGTTAGCTCAATTGTCCGTTTTAGCGCTCAAACAAGCTCATTTGGCTATTGGTAATTTCATCAAAACTGGTATTAATAAAAGGTAAAATAGCATCAGCTACCGCCAGCAATTGTCGATCAATGTAAAATTGATAATCCAAAGCAGCGCTTTGACAGCCTTTAGCTTGTGGGCCATTGGTGGTCATGAGATATTCAATCCACCCTTTATTTTGATACTTAAGAGGTTTTCCCTGTTGCTGATAAATTTCATCGGCTAGCCTTGCTGCTCTGACATGTGGCGGCACATTTTTAACGTAAAGTTCAAGCTTTCTGCGCAATCGTTTACGATAATAAAGTAGGCCATCATGCTTACCCGCTAAGGTATCGGCCACCATTTGCTTGATGTAATCAGCAACCGGTTCGTTATTAAAAACTTTCAAATACAAAGTACGTTGAAATTGCTTGGCTAATTCGGTCCAATCGGTGCGAACACTCTCTAACCCTTTAAAAACAAGTTGTTGTTGTTCGCCCTTTTGTACTAAGCCTGCATAGCGTTTTTTTGTACCTATATCTTGGCCACGAATGGTTGGCATTAAGAATTGACTAAAGTGGGTTTCAAATTCAATATCAAGCTCGCTAACAATATTAAACTGTTCTTTAAGTAATTTTTGCCACTTTTGGTTAATGTAATCTTGTAAAACTTTACCAAGCGCCCTACTCTGCTCTGCGCTTTGGTGGTCACCGACATGGACAAATATTGAGTCGGTGTCGCCGTAAATAACTTGATAACCTTTTGCTTCAATCCATGATTTAGTGGTTTTTAGTATGCTATGGCTGCGTTTCGTAATTGAGCCAGATAACCGGGGATCAAAAAATCGGCAGCCGGTTGAGCCTAAAACACCATAAAATGAATTCATAATAATTTTTATCGCTTGTGATAACGCAGCATTTTTATCTCTTTTGGCAATATCTCGCTCTTTCCAAAGCTCAGTGATGATATCGGGTAGAAAATGCTGTTCTCTTGAAAAATAAGCCCCGTCAAAACCCTCTATGGCTGTTTCTGGTGATTTTAAACCTTCAATTAAGCCCATAGGATCAATATTAAAACTGCGGATAATACTGGGATACAGGCTTTTAAAATCTAACACCAGCACATTTTGATAAAGCCCAGGGGTAGAGTCCATTACAAAGCCGCCCGGTGATTCAAAGCCTTGATCACCATCGCCCATATTAGGCGCAATATAGCCACTACGATGTAATTTAGGCAAATATAAGTTGGTAAAAGCGGCGACAGAGCCACCGATTCTATCAATGGCTAAACCCGTTAGCTGTGCCCTGAGCATGGCAAATTCTAATAATTGCGTATGCTGAAAAATTAACAGCACTAAGCGACAATCTTCTAAATTATAAATTGCTAGCGCTGTTTTATCATGATGAAAATTATTAGTTATTTCTTCAATTCGGTGATCAACATCGTCAACTTTTTTGCCAATACCTAGTAACGTATTCGCAACATTGTCGAGTGAAAAACTGGGAAAATTATAAGTAGCACTTTTCAGTAAGTCGATACCATCGAGCACTACACGGCCATTAATTTCAATAAATTGCTGTTCACTACTTTGATTTTTACGCCAATGGGGTGCTTTTTTATCTCGACCAATCGTAAATTTAAGGCCATATAAATCATAACGTTTTTGTAATAAAGCAAAATCAAAATTGATCACGTTCCAACCCATAATAATATCAGGGTCGTGTTGAGTAAACCAAGCGAGCAAACTCACTAATAATTCTTGTTCATTAGCTTGCCAAACAATATCAATGTCACGGGTAGCTTGTTGCTCGCGGGCTATTTCTTCTGCATTAGCAATCATCAACACTTGCTGACAATGCTCGCTATATAGCCCGATAGAATAGAGTTCACCCGACATTGAACATTCGATATCAAGCGATACGCTCGACAGTGCAATGTCAGTTTGTTGCGCTTTATCAATACGTTTACATTTAACCTGCTCAAAGCGCTGGTAAGCTTGATTATCAGCCGATCTCACCTTTACTGCCTGACCAGCAAAGGTGAGATCGGCGGTAATAAAACGCTCCATTAAAAAACGATCATCTGGGCGAATGTCGTCTTCATAACACTTAATACCTTTTTGCTTTAGTACAGCGCGGGCTTGGTAAAAATCACGTAAGGTCAAAAAATACACTGCCGCCACCGCAGCTTGATTAAATGCTTTTAGCGCAAGCGCTTTTATCTCGTCAAGGTTAATGCCTTGTTTAGCTAAAATGTCTTTAACATGAGTCACATCACTAACTTCAACAAAAAAAACCGCACGTTCGTTATCAATAATCAGCTGCACTGGCCCTTGTGGTGTTTTCAACCACAGGGTAATTTCAAGGTGATTGTTTCTGTCTGCCGCATTTCGGGTCAACAGAAAACCACGAGTGCTCGCTAACGATTGAACTACGCCAGGAAGGTTTTCAGGAGAAAGTTGCATTAATGGTTCTAATTACTCATGACAAACTGTTAATATATACAGCAGTGTAAATCATCTTTTGTCGATAGGAAACTACAGCCGCGATGTTAAGCGATAAAATTAAACAAGTTATTAGAACCTCCTATAAAAGCATAGGTGAAAACCTCACCAACTTTAACCCGCGCCAACAGCAAACCTTTTTAATTGCTGAAATTGCCAAAACACTGGCGGGTGATTACGACAAAGTACGTAAAATTATTACTATTGAGGCGGGCACAGGTACGGGTAAGTCTTTAGCTTATGCGCTTGGCGCTATTCCGTTAGCGTTAAATCGCAACAAAAAAGTTTGTATAGCGACCGCCACCGTGGCATTGCAAGAACAACTGGTTGATAAAGACCTGCCCTTTCTAAAAAAACACAGCGGTTTAGACTTTAACTTTACCTTAGCAAAAGGACGCCAACGTTATGTTTGTCGGCAAAAACTCGCGCAAGCGGTGGCGAATGACGACAGCCCGCAAGCCGGTTTTACCTTTGCAGAAAAACCCCAAGCGAGTGATATTCGAACCTTAAATAAGATGCACCAAGCGCTCAATGATAATAGTTGGCCCGGCGATATTGACGCTTGGCCAGAGTCAGTTAATCATCATATTTGGCAACAAATACAAGCCGATAAACATAGTTGCTTAAAGCATGTTTCAGAGCATAGTCATTGTCCATTTCATAAGGCCAGAGAGACCATGGACGCTGCTGATGTCTTAGTGGTTAATCATAGTTTACTCTTGGCTGATTTAGAACTGGGTGGTGGTAAAATATTACCGGCTCCTGAAGACACTTTTTACATTATTGATGAAGCACATCACTTGCCAAAAGTAACACGCGATCACTCCAGTGCAAACCTGACGCTTAAGGGCGCGATTGACTGGCTTAGTAAATTGCCAGAAACCGGTGATAAAATTGCAAAATTGGTTAACTCAAATAGCGCAATTTCTCCCTCAATAAAAATGGCTGACGATTGCCAAGATATATTAGCTGACATGCAAAAAGTGCTGAGTTTTATTGATAATAATCGCAGCCTTTATTTTCACCAACCAGTAAAAAATAGCAAACAGATGCAGATGCAAAACCAGCCACTGCAATTTCGTTTTGAAAACGGCGTTATTCCGCAATCATTAAAGCATTGGGCGGAAGATTTAACCCAGAGTTCTAAAAAATGTTTAACGCATTTAAACAAGCTTTATAACCTGCTGATGGAATCGGTGAAAGACGGTGATACGCAAATGTATTTAGCCGAACCCTTGTTGGCCGAATCTGGCTTTATGATCCAACGCTTGGAAAATTTTAATGCCTTATGGCAAATGTATGCCAAAACGGATAGCGACAAAGGTGCCCCTATGGCGCGTTGGCTGGAGCAAATTGAAGGTAAACGTACTGACTATTTAATGAGCGGCTCGCCAATCGAAGTGGGTTTCACCTTAGAAAATATGCTGTGGTCAAAATGTGAAGGCGCAGTGTTGTGCTCTGCCACTATTCTCGCTTTAAACTCGTTTGACCATTTTCGCCGACAAGCGGGTTTAAGAACCGATGATGGTAGCCAATACCAAAAAGTTGATTCTCCCTTTGATTATCAAAACAACGCGCAGCTGATCGTACCTAAAATGCAATATGAGCCAAGTGCGGATCAGTTTACTGACGAATTAATTGCCAAGTTGCCTGAACAAATCAAACGCGGTAAAGCAACGCTAGTGCTGTTTTCCTCATATTGGCAAATGGACAAAGTGGTGACCGCCCTGCGAGAAAAAACCAAGCTCAGTATTTTGGTGCAAGGCGAACAGTCTCGACAAAAAATCATTGAAACTCATAAAGCCCTTTGTGACAAAAAAGAAGACAGTATTATTTTTGGTACGCAAAGTTTTTCTGAAGGCTTGGACTTACCCGGCGACTATCTCACTAATGTGATTATTACCAAGTTGCCGTTTTCGGTACCATCATCGCCAGTAGAAGAGGCACAAGCAGAATATATCACGGCTAAAGGCGGCAATCCGTTTATGTCTATTTCGGTACCTGAGACCTCGAAAAAGCTGATTCAAGCAACTGGACGACTACTGAGAAACGAAAAAGATTATGGTGTTATTATACTAATGGACCGGCGTGTGGTGAATAAACGTTACGGTAAAGACTTATTAAACTCTTTACCGCCATTTAAACGTATTATTGAGTGAAACGACGCCTAGTTAAGAAACTATACCGGTTTAATTGGGTATAGTTTCCAATAAATTAGCATTTAACTATTTACTACAACCAACGTTTTTTCTTAAATATCATCAGCAGCACCACTGAAACCACCGCCATTACCCCTAATAAAATAAAATAACCATTAGCTGCTTTTAGTTCAGGTATATATTCAAAGTTCATCCCATAGATACCGGCAAGAAAGGTTAAAGGCACGAATAATGCCGTGATCACGGTTAATACCCGCATAGTGGCGTTAAGTTGATGCGAGGTTACAGACATATAGCCATTGATTAAATCACCGCAAATATCGTAATACATTTGCGAAAGGCTCAGCAAACGGTCTAAACGTTCGCGTAAATCATTAACCGTATGGATTTCTTTATCTGTGATGAGATCAGTATCTTCATCATCTACATAAGCTTTGAGCCTTTCTCCCATGGTGACATGGTAGTTAAAAGTACGTCTTATTTTTACCAGTTGTGAGCGGTATGAGGTAATTTGTTTCATCATCTTGTCATTACCACTTGATTGAAAGTCATCTTCAATTTTTTCTAGCTCAGCTTCAAAACTAAACATTTCCTTTAGATAATAACCACAACTGCTGTGGAAAAGCCTCAGTGCCAAATGCACAGGACTACGCTTAAGGTATTTCTCACTGTTTTCGGAAAATAACTCGTTAATCGCTAATGAGCTTTGTGGGTGACGGGTAATGAGTACACGTTTACCGATAAACATACTGATTTGCAAATGACCAAATCTTAGGCCATCGTCATTGGCAATAATGCCGCGGTACAGCATAAAAATATAATCGTTAAACAACTCAATCTTAGGTGGATGGCGCTCACGAAGCGCATCATTTATCGCTAAAGGATGGCAATTAAACTGCGTTAATAGCCGTTTCTCTTCTTCTAATTCAACGTTATCAAGATCAATCCACAGTGTAGTATCGTCATTTTCTTGCCATTGCTTGATTAATTCACTGCTACCAAAGACAGTTTTTTTAGTTGCTGATATCAACATACATTTTATCATTATATACTCTCAATATGCCCCGAGTTAAACGGGATAATTATTACCCCTGACCTTTGATTTTATTGTTATAAAGTCAAAAAAGCAGCAACAAGCCAAAGCTAAAAAAATAGTGAACTAAATTAGCATTAAAGCTAACTTATTTGCGCTTGATTGTAATACAATTGTTTGCAAATACGAATATAATTTACTAAAAGTAATAGCATAAAAGTTAAGAGTGAATAACAAACAGTTACCCTCCCACACAAGGTCATATGCCTTTATTAAAACAACTTTAAGGATAAATAAATGTTAGAAAATCCCATTGATAAATTATCCTTAGTCATTGACGACATTCTCATTGCAGAGCATACGCAAGAAATTGTCCAGGTAATGCGCTCGGCCATTGAAACACTCGCGCCAGAACAATTTGCCCTGTTAATTGAAGCACTGCCACAAGATAAGCGTTTAAGTGTTTGGTCTACTTACCCTGAAACCATGCAAAGGTCTGCTTTTGTCGATATGGGACAAGGCACTCGAACCAGCTTAATTCAGGCGTTGAGCGACGAGGAGTGTTTTGAGTTACTGGCCCAACTAGATGTTGATGAAGTAATTGAAATTGCAGAGGAAATACCAAGCCGCCTATTAAAATATGCGATAAAAAATTTAGATGATTCACAGCGAAAACTTTACCAACAAGCACAGCAATTTAGTGTTGATGAAGTCGGTCACTGGTTAGATTACAATTATGTTCGCATTTCAGAAAAGCTTAAAGTCACTAGTGCGCAGCTACTTTTACAAAAAGGTCTATCGCCCTATACCGAAGACTTTTATGCGGTCAATAAAGAAGGTGTTTTAACCGGTACTGTCGCCATTAATGCGCTAATACAAAGTGACGGCGAAAGCACGTTAAAAACACTTTTTTCTGCTGAGATAACAAGACTTAATGCTAATGAAGAGTTAACAACTGCGGCGGAAACGGTCATATTATCAGGTAAAATGTCGCTACCCGTTGTGGATGAAAACGAACATTTTCTTGGCCGATTTACTGTCGAAACCGCCTATCAAGTAAAGCAAGAGTCGCAAACAGAGCAAATGACTACCGCCGCGGGTTTAAGTACCGACGAAGACTTATTCGCTAGTGTACGCACCAGTGCCAAAAACCGTGGCATTTGGCTTGGTATTAACTTACTGACCGCATTTTTGGCGTCTTGGTTTATTGGTTTTTTTGAAGCAACCCTGCAACAAGTGGTAGCCTTGGCGGTACTAATGCCGGTAGTTGCCTCTATGGGAGGCGTATCGGGTAGTCAAACCTTAACGGTTATTGTTCGAGGCTTAGCCCTAGGGCAGATAACAGAACAAAATAGAAAAGTGCTGCTGCGAAAAGAGTTAAAAGTGGGCGGGGTCAATGGCATCATTTGGTCTATTGTTATCGGTGCAATTACTTATTTTTGGTTTGACAGCATCGAACTAAGTTTCGTTATTGCCTTAGCGATTTTATTAAATTTACTGACCGCGTCTGCATCCGGCGTTATGATCCCGGCATTATTAAACAAATTAAATATCGACCCAGCCTTATCTGGCGCGGTTATTTTAACCACAGTAACCGATATTGTTGGCTTTGTGGTGTTTTTGGGATTAGGTAGCTTACTGCTACTTTAGAAAAGTAAAAAAAGGAAAAAAGTAATGCCCGTAGAAACTATCACCTGGATTGCTATTGTGTTTTGTATTTCACAATCTGCCATTTTTTCTGGATTAAATTTAGCGTTTTTTTCACTCAGCAGGCTACAACTAGAAGTAGAAGCAAATAAAGGTAATAAAGCCGCCATAACGGTATTAACACTGAGAAACGATTCTAACTTTTTATTAGCGACTATTTTATGGGGCAATGTGGGGATTAATGTTTTGTTAACCATGTTGTCTGACTCGGTACTTGCGGGTGTTGGCGCCTTTTTGTTCTCAACCATAGTGATCACAGTGGTGGGTGAAATTACGCCTCAGGCTTACTTTTCTCGCAATGCCTTAAAAATGGGCAGCATGCTCGCACCTATCATTCGCTTCTACCAGTTTCTGCTTTACCCCGTTACTCGCCCAAGTGCCCTAATACTTGATGCTTGGTTGGGCAAAGAAGGTATTACCTACTTAGCAGAAAGTGAATTAGGCAGTATTATTAAAGAGCACATTAGCGCTGAAGAAGCAGACTTGAACCATGTTGAGGGTATCGGCGCCCTGAATTTTTTTGCTTTAGATGAAATTAGAGTCACAGAAGAAGGTGAAGTTATTGACCCTAACTCTATTATTGCCTTGCCAACAAAGCTTGATTTACCCGTTCTGCCAGATACTTATTCTGGCCCCGACGATCCATTTTTAACTATGCTAAATCATTCTGGTTATAGTTGGGTGGTATTAACCAACCTCGAAGGTAAACCTTTACTTGTTATTGATGCTGATGGCTTCTTGCGTAGCGCACTGTTTCAGTCAGAAAACTTTGACCCTTACAATTTTTGTCATCGTCCGGTTGTTATCACTGATGAAACAACATCGTTAAATGAAGCCATTTTAAAAATGAAAGTGAGTACCTCTATTGATAAAAACTTCGATGGCGTGATTGAACACGATGTGCTGCTGGTATGGGGTGAAACTAAACGTATTATTACCGGTGCAGATATATTTGGCCGTTTACTTAAAGGTATGCTGCCCCCGATGCAAGATACCGATAATGCCACGGTAAAAAATAAAACTGAAAAAAGTAAGGCTAAGCCCAGTAAAGCCAAGGTCAGTAAAGCTAAACCAAGTAAAGACGAGAAATAAGCATCTAGCGCTGAATCATCCTTTTTCAGCGCACGTTTCGGCTATTAGTTTCGGCTATAAATAGCATAGCCGAAACGCTTGGTATTAGTTCTGCTCATAGTCCTGATCAAAGTCCTGGTCAAAGTCATAAAAAACAGTGATCATTGAGGTTAAATAGCCGCTAGTTATTCTGGTTTTAGGGCTAGCACGTCTGATTTTAATAAGCTTAAAATTTTCTCGGCGGTATTACCTAACACTTTTGCTTTCAAACCTTTTCGACCAATAGTACCAATAACCACTAACCCTGCTTTTTGCCGGGCCGCAATACTGGGAATTACTTTTTCGGGTTCACCGGCCTTAATAAAAAAATTCGCGACAGGAATGTCATATTCCGCCGCTAACTTTTCAATTTTATGCTTTAGGGTTTTCCCTGCTTTAATTTCTAATTCGTCTTTGTATTGTAAACCTAAGTCACGTAAAAACTTTGAAAATTGTAAGGTATAACAGACAAATAATTCTGCGTTGTTCGCTTTAGCAAACTCTTTCGCTGCCGTTAATATCTGATGATTTAGTGTTTGTTTGCTTTTGCGCTTAGTCTCTAAATCAATAGCGGCTAAGACATTTGGCGATTTACGCCATTTATGATCACTGACAATAAATATCGGCGCTGGGCACGCGCGTAATAATTGCCAATCGGTAGATGTGTATAAGAAAGTCTCAGTGCGATGGGCTGTTTTCACTACCATTGATAGCTGGTGTTGTTTTGCGTAGTCACTTATCCAATGGTCAATACGCTTTTCCCATACGACTTCATAACTGTAATCAATGTCGTCAGGCACTAAGGTCTTGAGTGATTTTTCTGCGTTATAGGTGACCGCATCGATTACCGCTTGTTTAATATTTTGTGGATCATCTTGAATATGACGTAAACTTTGATAACAAAAATAAACAATATGCAATGATTGGCTTTTAGTTTTAGCCAGTTCACAAGCTCGTTTTATAGCGACTTGTTTGCTGTCTGATAAATCGGCAACAACGAATATTTTACTCATAATATCTTCTTTTATTTATAGGTATAAATTAAAAGTAGCATACAAAAATTTATTTACTTTGATATAAAACAACTATCTAAAAATTAATGACGAGGAGTTATTGATCACGATAAATTTAACATCTGGACAGATGATTTTAAGAGTTAAGCAGGTCATTATAGGCGAGTGTAATGCTTAACTTGCCCAGGTATTTAATCTTCAACTTTTGCTTTATGTTTTTTATTAAAATAAAGATATAAAAAGCCAGCGATAACAATATTTAAGATACAACGCAATACCTCAGCGAGTTGAATATTTGCGTCTGCTAAAGCATATATCAAGTCAACCGCAGAGCCAAATCCTAGTATGATCGCTATAATAATAAATATTTTTTCTAAAGACATTGAATTAGACATGGGTTTCTCGATAAACATAACGACATTAAGCGACATAAAATGATAGTGGCTTATTAAAACAGTTCTGCTCTTGCATTTCGCAATCAAACCGAACTAGCTAAAGGCTAATTATACAGGTTAATATGCAGATAATTAGTATATAGGTTAATAACTTACTTAACCTATATACTCGCTTTATTTAAGGTAAAAACAACAGAGCCCACTGATTTAAGGTAAAAACAACAGAGCCCACTGATTTAAGCGCTTATTTTTACAAAAAATACAAACAATGCAAACAATAAAAATTACGCCACAACACCAGCTTGCAATAACGCGGCAACTTTCTCGTCATTATACTGTAAAAACTGCGTTAAAATCTGTTGGCTATGTTGGCCAATATTTGGCGCGGCGTGTTTATATTGTAATGGCGTATCCGATAAGTTAATAGGTGATGCCACGGTTTTAATTAGCCTACCGTCTTTATCCGGTACTTGTTTTACCATCTCGCGATGGTGTATTTGTGGGTGGTTAAATATTTGCTTTAAGGTATTTACCGGTCCACAAGGTACCGCGATTGCTTCTAATATCGTGACCCAATAATCAGTGCTTTGCTTAGCGATAATAAGCGCTAAAAGCGGCACAAGTTCAATACGGTTTTCGACCCTATGTTGATTAGTTTTAAATAAGGCATTGTTTGCTAATGCTGAGCACTGAGCGGCCTGACAAAATCGTTCAAACTGTTGATCATTACCTATCGCTAATATCAAGCTGCCATCATTAGTCGCGAAGGTTTGATAGGGCACAATATTGGGGTGAGCATTGCCTAAACGCTTTGGATTTTCACCTGTGGCTAAATAGTTCATGCCTTGATTAGCCAGTGTTGCCACTTGAACGTCAAGTAAGGCAATATCTATGTGCTGGCCTTTGTTGGTATGGGCTTTAGCGAGTAATGCCGCAAGAATAGCATTCGCGCTATAAAGCCCGGTCATTACATCAATCACGGCCACGCCAACTTTCATCGGTTCGCCATCAGCAGCACCGGTTAAACTCATTAAGCCACCCTCACCTTGGATCATGGCATCGTAACCAGCTTTATGTGCGTATGGGCCATGTTGACCAAAGCCTGTGATTGAACAATAAACTAATTTAGGGTTGAGTTTTTTTACTTGCTGATAACTCAACCCATATTTTTCAAGACCGCCCACTTTATAGTTTTCAATTAAAACATCGGCTTTAGTGATCATGTCTTTTATCACTTGTTGACCTTGTCGCTGGGTTATATCAATAGCGATTGACTGTTTGTTGCGGTTTGCACTGTGGTAATAGGCAGCTTGGGCAGGTTCATTACCATGCGCTGGTTTAATAAATGGAGGACCCCAGTGACGGGTATCATCACCTTTTTTGGGTCTTTCTACCTTAATAACGTCAGCACCCATATCAGCAAGCATTTGTGATGCCCAAGGCCCGGCCAAAATTCGGCTTAAATCAACAACTTTAATACCCTTTAACGCTTCAGACATATACCAAACTCTACCCTTTACATTGTTGCCATAGCAATGATGATCTTCTATCTGCCAATGATAATTTATCATCAGCAGTTAGGCTAATTTTTTATGCTTGATTAAGCAATGTACTCACCACTTTGACATTATTGTGCAGCGTTTTATGTACTGGACATTTATCTGCTATGGCTAAAAATCGCGCGTATTGAGCTGTTTCTAGCTCGCCAACAAAGCTAATTTTCCGCACTATGGCTTCAATACCCTGACTTTCACTTTCACATTTTTGACAGTCTTGTTGGTAATCTCGACTGTGCGTTAGCTCCACTTTAATATGTTTGATAGCCAAATTTTTACGCTCAGCGTACATACGTAAAGTCATGGCGGTACAAGCGCCTAAGCCCGCTAGCAAATGCTCATAAGGATCAGGTCCCATGTTATTACCACCAACACTTTCTGGTTCATCAGCAAGCCAATAGTGGCTATTGGTGCTGACGTGTTGAGTAAATTTATGGTTTTTTTCTTCTACGATGACGTGCCCTTTAGCGATCTCATTTTTGTCATGCTTACTGCTAGCAGTTTCAGCAATATGTTCAGTAATATGGTTAGCATTGTCCGCGTAAGTAATATATCGCCCTGCCCACGCCGCGATTACATCAGCAGCATATTCAGCATCACGTTTATTGGTCAGTAAATGGTCGGCATCATCTAAACTAACAAAGCTCTTAGGATGTAAGGCGGCTTGGTATATTTTCTCCGCTTCGCTGATATTTACCGTGCTGTCAATTGGCGAGTGCATAACTAAAAGTGCTTTTTTTAGTTGACCAATATGACGGGTATCGTAGCGCTTTATATCATCTAAAAATTGTTTTTCTATGGTGAATACACGCCCAGCTAAATTAACCTCTGCTTTACCATTTTTTTCAATATCATCAAGCTGCAGGGCAAAATTCTTCGCGACATGCGCTGCATCTAATGGCGCGCCAATAGTGACCACTGCGCTCGCTTCTTCAACATATTGAGCAACGTTAAGCACAGCTGCACCGCCTAAACTATGACCAATAAGTAGTCGTGGTGCTTGATATTCTGTGCGAAGAAAATCTGCTGCCGCAATTAAATCTTCTATATTTGAAGAAAAATTACTATTAGCAAAATCACCATCACTATTACCTAAACCGGTAAAATCAAACCTTAATACCGCAATACCTTTTTGCACTAAAGCTCGGCTAATACGTGATGCCGCCGCGATGTCTTTGCCACAGGTAAAACAATGAGCAAATAAGGCATAAAACTTAACCTCAGATTCAGGACTTTCCAGTAAACCACTTAAGCGGTGTTCACCACTGATAAACTCGACTTTTTTACGCATAGCTATTCCTTGGGTTAATTGAGTTAATTGGGCTTGTGATCTTTCTGGGATTACAATATTTGACCGTTTAGCTTTAGGATAAATTTCTTTCATCATACCGCTACTTTATTTGTTAGGATACATGGCTTATTTTTTTGTATAAAATATATCAGTATTAATTAAATTTTTTAAGGAACCATATGACTATAGGTGTTGGCGGCTCTACCGCGAAAATTGAACTTGAAAAGTTAGTCAATATGACTAGCAAAGTGCAAGCAATAACAGCGACTGAATTAAAACAGCGCATTGTGAAAGCGCAAAAAATTATGGCTAAAAATAATATTGAAGCCACCTATATCAATGCCGGAACAAATCTATATTACTTTACAGGTACCCGTTGGTACGCCAGCGAACGTATGGTTGGCGCTATTATTCCTCAACAGGGTGAGATTAAATATATCACGCCATTTTTTGAAGTGAATACGCTTGAGCAATATATGACCATTAAAGGCGAGATAAAAGGCTGGCAAGAACATGAAAGTCCTTATCTGCTATTTAAACAAACCTTGGCTGAGTGTGGCATTAACTCAGGCCAAGTAGCCATAGATGAGTCGACCGCTTTTTTTATTGCCGACGGTATTAAAAAAGCGGCACCAGAGTTTGAACTTGTTGATGCAAAATGTGTAACCGCGGGTTGTCGTGCAGAAAAATCAGACACTGAAATAGCCTTATTGCAACAGGCAAAAAATATGACTATCGAAGTGCATAAAGCTGTTGCTCGAATATTACATGTGGGGATTACTACCCAAGAAGTCACTCACTTTATTGACCAAGCGCACCGCAAAGTGGGCGCTTCTGCCGGTTCCTATTTTTGTATCGTGCTATTTGGTGAAGATTCATCTTATCCACACGGTGTAAAATCACCAAAAACACTGGAAACAAATGACATAGTTTTGATTGATACTGGCTGTCAGGTTGAAGGATACAACGCTGATATTACCCGCACTTATGTATTTGGAGAGCCTAATCAACGCCAACGTGAAATGTGGCTTTTCGAAAAGCTAGCACAAAAAGCGGCCTTTGATGCCGCCAAAATTGGCGTAGCTTGCGGTGATGTAGATGTTGCCGCCAGAGCTTATTTAGCCAGCCAAAATTTAGGACCAGATTATGAAACACCAGGCTGTCCACATAGAACAGGCCATGGTGTTGGCTTAGATATTCACGAATGGCCTTACCTAGTGCGCAGTGATAGAACGCCACTGACTAAAGGTATGTGTTTCTCAAATGAGCCTATGTTGGTATTGCCGAATGAATTTGGCGTACGTTTAGAAGATCACTTTTACATGACTGATGCTGGCGCAAAGTGGTTTACTGAGCCTTCTTATTCTATTGACGATCCGTTTGGCTATCAGCAAACTTAAGCAAAGCTACAACTAACAATCAAATACAAGGCGTTAACTTCAATACCAGTATCATCTAGTAAAAACTTAGTAAAGTTAGGGATAAACGAACGTTTATCCCTAACTTATCAAAACTAATACCGCTTATAACCTTAAATAGTTTGGCGTATAGCTTAGCTTTGGATAGAATTGTTATCTTATCGTTTTTGATACGAGCTTATGTACGCATTTTAGAAGATATCCCGTTAGTTATTTTATTTGTTCTTTATTGCTATTGGCTCAGTGTTGTCTTGTTATAAATACAGGTCTGAAGCTTAGGCAGAAGATAAACAATAATAATTTAACTTGGACGCTACTTGCGGCTTTTAATTAATAATTTTGGATGTAATATGTTTTATCTTATCTACAGTGAAGATGTTGAAAATAGTTTAGCTCTGCGTATGAGCGTGCGTGAAAATCATTTAGCGCGTTTACGTGTATTGCAAGATCAAGGCAAGCTACTTGTGGCTGGCCCTTGTCCTGCTATTGATAGTGAAAACCCTGGCGACGCAGGGTTTACCGGTTCACTTATTATTGCACAGTTCGACAGTTTAGCTGACGCTCAACAGTGGGCAGATCAAGACCCCTACATAGCAGCGGGTGTTTATAAAAAAGTGACCGTTAAACCTTACAAAAAAGTACTGCCAGCATAATGATTAATATTAATTCATGAAGAGTAACTTTTAGCAAATACCTATGGCTTAGCTTGTTGGGGTTTTCTACTGCCGCAATGGCTAACAACACCATAGAAATGTGTCAAGCCAATATGGAAACGCTTGCTTGAAGTGGTTAATTCTCTATAGGTTTAAGATTAATTAAACTTTATTTTTGACGCTGATAACGGCTTAATATTGCATCAATAATTAGTGCTAATAGTAAAGCGATTAAGAGCAATTGTCCGGCTATAGCGGCAAAAATATCAGGCGCTTTCATAAGTGAAGCCATTAACGAGTCTTGATAATAAAAAAACCACTGATGATCGTTAGGAAATATAACGGTATGTAAATAATAAAAAATGGGTGTAAAACCCCATATCCCCAACATAGCGATAACCAAAAAAACAAAGCAGGCTAAAGAGATTAACTTCTGCTTTGCTGTCGGCATTGCTCTTATCGACTCTGCCGTTAATTGCTTAGCTTTATGGCCATAAAATATCAATAAGCTGAGCAAAAAAAGTAAGTTCCCCCACCACAATTTACTCATATTATCGAGTAAATTAGCCACATCTTGCAAATGCTGCACTTCACTTTTAGTTAATAATTTTTGTAATATCCCCTGATGATTTAAATAACTAATTTCTGTTAAACCATCACCCTGATGGTGGATAGACTGCACAATATCGGCAAACTTTTTTTCGTGTAATTTCACATCGTTAATGGGAAAGTCACGCTTACCTTGGGTGTTTTTTGGCACGCTTTTGCTAATCACGGTATTTATTTCTAATGTTTGGTACCAAACATGATATAAAAAGTTGGTCGCTTTACTCATTTGCCAACTGATACCTAAAGAAAAAACCAGTAATGCTAAGGCAAAAACACACCAAAATAATTGTCGCATCAATAAATGTTTCAACATGATTTTTTAAAATTCATATTCAATGGAAGCACGTAAGATATGGTCTTTGTCATCGCCATTTAAACCGGTTATAAAACCCAATTCCCATTTCAATTGCTTTTGACCATCAAACCTTTGTATGCCCATAAAAGTGGGACCAATACCGGTATAGTCTTGGCCAATATAAATTTCAATGGCTGGCTGAACTTGTGGTAGCCACCGATAGCGGTATTGTAAACGAAACTCTGTTTCAAATTCATTTTTGATATCGCTACCACTTTCATAAATTAAAAACGCATTCAAGGCTAAGCTGTCACGGCCAAATTCTTTTTCAAATAACAAACCGGTAGTAACTTCCCAAATATCCAATTCATGTACTTTTTCGACTTCAAGTGACAGACCCCAATCGGCCCAATATTCGCCTTGATCTGTCATCATCCAGCGCGTTTCAACTTCATAGGCAGACAAGCCAAAGTCACCATCTTTATCTCGCTCACCCACGATATAAAATTCAATCATAACATTGTCAGTTATTGACTTTCCGTAGGCTATTCGTTGCCCTAAACTGTTACCCGCGTCATTTTGATGTGACAACATACGCCATTCAAATTCTTGCTCGTTAGGTAGCACATAGGGATGATATACCTTATCAACAACAACACCGTCAGCCAGCGCAACTTGACATATCAGCGCTGAAAAAGCAGATAAAATCAACAGCAAAAAACTAAATCGTGTTAATTTTTTAAAGATTAGAAAGTTCATCACACCATCTCCTTATGACTCACTATAGTGCGTGTTGACTTTGAAAGCGTCGAGCAAACAAAAATCAAAGTAAAGGCAATCACAATGGCCGAAATATAAAGTGATAGTTGCAGTAATGTTGGCGTGGCGTCGTAGCCAAAAAACACTGTAAACAACTGCCCTAGTTCGGAATTTTCCATTATTAAATAATTAGAGTCCCACAAAAGCCTATTCCCAGGTAAAACATCGATTTGGATCAGTAATTTTGTCGCTTTCATCAATAGTCCAACACTAAAAACGATCAATAGTGCTTCGCGAATGAGGCGACAATAACGCTCAATAAACGCCATTAAAAAATACAACAACACAGCGATACTGGCGCAAATACCCACACCGAGAGTAACGCCTGCCACCAAGGCATTAGAGGCATTATTTTGATGCCAAAAGCCTGTGATATAAATTAGAAAATTCGCACCGTTGAGTGTCATAACAATAACGGTTAAGGCCACTGCACAAAGCCGAACAAGGGTAAGTTTTCGGACGCTTAATGGCCTTTTTACGATTGCAAACTGGCTCAATAACAACAGCGATACAAAATAACAAACAATGTAAAGACAAGCATAAAGCCATTCTCGCCCCGTATCATCTAGTGTATGTGCAATTTCATCCATAGTATTTAATAAAATTAGGCTTAACATTACGCTAGTCAATAACGCGAGGTAATACCACCGCAACTTAATACCTTGTTGCTGGAGCATAGAGATCAAAATAATACTAATGACAAATATGGGTAAAGCATCTCTTAAAAAAAGAATAACGGTATTAATTAACATGTAAAACCTCCTTAAGCAGAAGGCTATTCGCTGCTAGCGGTGCAGTATAAACTAGCGCTAAAGTCTCTATGTTAGTATCAGTTGCGCTCTTTGTAGGGACAACAATAATGGTACCTTGAGCGCTGTTAGGATTAAACTCACCAAAAAATTTGTAACGACCTGGAGGTAAAGGTCCAATAAAAATCACTGATTTTTTTTGTGGGAAAATCACTTTCTCTCTATTAAGGTCAAAACTATCAAACTCTTCAGGGGTGCTATCTCGATTATAAATAACTAATTTTACTTTCGTGTTAGCTGGAATTTCTATTTCAGCCGGATAAAACAAATGATTTTTAAGTTCTACCTCGAATTCTGGCCGATTTGCCAAGCTAGCAAATGACAGTAGCGCGAAAAAGACAATAACGCTTTGCATAAGTTTGACAGAAAATAGGCTCATTAATAATCTCCCTTTGCTGGTGAGCTGGGTAATTTATTGCCATTAATAGTTGCACCGCTGTTACTATCTGCCATAGAAAAAACAACCTTTACACATAAGCCAAACAAAGCCTTTGAGCGACTTAAACTGATGTTTGCTTGATGTAATTCTACAATATGTTTAACAATCGACAAGCCTAAGCCACAGCCAATAACTTTTGAATTATGGCTATCGCCGCCGACACGATAAAAGCGATCAAATACCCGTGAATATTCTTCCGGCGCAATACCCGGGCCGGAGTCTTCAACACGTAATATAAGCTTATTTTTTTCTTGCAGGCACGAGACTAAAATCTTGCCATTATCTGGGGTATATTTAGCAGCATTAGCAATCAAATTTTTCAATAGTATACCGATTGCAAACCTGTTGCCCAAAATGTTCAATGGCGCACTATTCAGTTCAATATCATGGCCTCTGCTGGCAATATAAGGATAGAGTTCACTAATACATTCTTGCAATAGCTCTTGTAAATTAAGCACCGCACTTTCAGCCAATATTTGTTCTGGATTAGTCCGGTTCAAAGTCAATATTTGATCAACCACATGTGCCATACGTTCAACACTTTGCTCTAATTGCTGAAAGGGTAATACTGACAGCGCTGTTGAGTTTTTGTCACTGTCAACAAGGATGACATCATTAAAGCTTTGCTGAAGGTTATAAACATTAATTTTCAATACGCTTAATGGCGTTCTAAGTTCATGGGCAGCATCTGAGGCAAATTGCTTTTCACGTTCAAACGACAAGGACAGTCGCAGAAATAATTCATTTAAGGTTTCAATCACTGGCGCAAGTTCTGTGCTTGAACTGACCGTTAACGGGCTAAGGTCATTTGCTTTTTTATTTTTCAGTGCTCGAGTTAAAAAAGTCAACGGTTTCAAGCCCTGCCGCACCGCCAATGAAATGATTAATGCGAGTAATGGCATGACTAAAATAATGGGGGTAACCGCAGATAAAATTATATCCTCAGCAAGGTCAAATCTTTGTTTTAATGGTTGCGCAATAATAACCCAAGCATTTGTTGCTGAGTTACCTATTATTTTATCAGTATAAGTACGCCAGCGTTTGCCTAAGAAGTTAGCTTCTTTAAAACCGTTATTTAAGGTATTTATTAGCGTGTTTGGCGCATTATCACTGCGTGTTACCACTTGGTTATCAAGCACTATTTGATAAGAAAAGTTGCTGGTTGCAGGGTGCGTAATGACACCTTTAGGTAGCTTAACGGCCGTTATAACCTGAGCTAGAGAGACTAATTCATTATCAAAGACACTTTCTGCTTTGCGCATACTCGCTTTATAACCCTGAATAGCAGAAACAAAAATGACTAAGGTAATAATTGATAACAGCATTAGCACGAGATAACGACGAATAGGCATAAGAAACTTTTAAGCCTTATTTATGGTGTAGCCAACACCACGAACCGTTTGGATAAATTTTTCAGGTAATTTTTTGCGTAAATTGTGAATATGGACTTCTACCGCATTACTCATCACTTCTTCACCCCAATCGTAAAGACGTGATTCAATTTGCTCTCGTGACTGAATTCGCCCAGCATTTTCCATTAATACTTTTAGCACCATATATTCTTTTTTTGAACAGGACAGTTCTTTATCTTCGATAAACACTTTGTGGGCAGTCGTATCGAGCTTTACCAAGGCAATGGAGATTATTGCGCTATCAGCAGTGCCTAATCGGCGTTCAATCACCCGTAAGCGAGCAAGAAGCTCGTTAATGTCAAAAGGTTTAATTAAGTAATCATCGGCGCCAAAGTCTAGTCCTTGAACACGCTGCTCAATAGTGTCGCGCGCGGTCAGCACAATAACTGGCGTAGTTTTCTTTTTAGCTCTAAGCTTTTTTAGCACTAATAAACCATCCATGTCAGGCAACCCTAAATCTAAAATCACCATGTCATGATCAGGAATAGTCAATGACGTTAAAGCGTCTTCGCCGGTATCAACGTGATTAACCAAGAAGCCCTCATGTCGCAACGACTGTTGTAATGCTTGTGCTAATGGCAGATCGTCTTCAACGAGTAAAATTCTCATATTGTTACTTTAGAACCTATTTAACTTATTTAACTTATTTCAAGCCAAACTATCGATAAAAATTTAGCTATTTACATATAACTAACCGTAATAGTTTTAGCACGTAAACTCAATAGCTTGGCTATACACTTCGAGATGAAATTAACGACGTAATTGGATACGTATTTATTAATATTCTTGGTTATTGTCGTTCGCTCTGTAGAAATTTTATTTTAAATCAATTTGCACCAGTAACATAGCAGAATGCGGTGTTTATCTTTTCATCTTTAATGTTTAGAGCAATTATTCCTTAAAATTTACCCGTGTCGTAAGTTACGCAGCTATAGTGTAAATAGCGTTAAACAGTATAATTAATCTCTAACTACTAAGCTCTAGCTACGCTTACTTTACACATAAAAAATCAGCTTAACTTCTTTAAATTATCGATTTAAAAAAGCGACTCTTCTTATAACCTTGAGTAAATATCAGTAAAATAATGCTTGAAATAGCATCAAAACCGATATACTGTACATTCATACAGTATATCGAGGTAGGCACTATGATTAACACTAATAAAATAAATTTAAAAATAAATAACAACAGCTTAGCTATAGCCCCTAGTATTAATTTACCACCTCAAATTAATTTATCTTCTGCTTGGTGTAATATTATTAGTGTAAATAGCCTCGGAGATGTCTCTGAAAAGTACCAGGACATTTGTCAAAACCACCATGATGATAAAAAGTGGATTTTAATGATTAATCCAGAAAATGCCTCGCTAGAACAACTCTCTAACATGGGTAAAATTAATCCAGCAAAAATACTAAAAGTGAATGCAAATAAGGTCAATGTCAGTTTAGAGCATATCAAAAACACGTTATTAAAAGGTACATGTTCTGCGATGATTCTATCAAACGCCAACTATAATCAAGCCGAATTAAAAGAAATATCTCGCTGTGCTGCCTTAGGAAAAACTCAATGTATTTTATTACAAAAAACAGATTATAAAGCGATAAACCAATTGCATTAAATTACTATATTTAGTCAAGGTTTTAAAACAAAAATAAAGCAATAAATTGTGCTTAATCCGACGACTTAATCTCAAGCGCAAAAAGCGTTGGGCTAAGTTAGATTAACTAAAAAATTAAAGCCATAAACTATGCAAAGCATAATAATTGTCATGATAAACTAAACATAATTTCCCTTTAAATAGTTTATCTAGATGTTATGTCCATGCGGCTCAGAACAAACCTTTGCACTGTGTTGCCAACCTTTAATCATGGCAACAAAACCGGCTAACTCTCCAGAACAACTGATGCGGTCACGCTACTCTGCTTACGCAACACAACAGGCCGAGTATATTTACCTTACTTATGCCCAATCAAGCCAAGCTCAACAATCCATTGATGACATCGCACAATGGGCTGCAGAAACAAAATGGCTGAAACTCATTATTCACTATGCCAGTGATCACGAAAAAGATTTAGCTAACCGTCATAATGCTCAAGTAGAGTTTTCTGCTTTTTATCAAGTTCACAAACAAATCTGGCAAATGCGAGAACAATCTAATTTTGTGCTTGAAGATAGCGCATGGCGATATCTTGATGGTGAGGTGTCAGATAGCAAAGCATTAAATAAACCCAAAAAAAATGAGTTTTGTTTTTGTGGCAGTGAGAAAAAGTTTAAACATTGTTGTGCTAAGACTTTTTAGGCAACCGCTTCCATTAGCGGTGCTTTAACAATAGTAGTTTGCACTGCCGCTAACCAAGCCATAGCATTGAAGTCGGCTCTTGGTGGTGTTTGTGTTAATGATATGTCTTGATTTTTTTGCTGGCAATATAAACTGGTATTAGTCATAACCTGTTGGTTTATATGTTTTACATCATCACGAAACGCCAATGGTTTAGGATTAAGTATGTTTGCTAATCTTAGGTCTTCTAACTGTTGTTTTTCAATCAAACTTGCCTGATTATAACTGCTGATATCAGCAACATCTTTTACTGCTAAAGGGGCTTCATCAGGTAATTGAAAATATTTTCGTAACTGTTCTGCTGAAGTGGTTTTTTCAGGTATTTGTGAAAGTGGTAATGTAAATTGGCTATGCGCTCTAACATCGTCGGTTAGCATGGCGAGTAACAGCGAAAAATCAGAACGACGAGCATGATGAACACTTTGGTTAAGCTGTTCGCCTAACTGAAGTTCATGAACAAGTATGTCGTTTGATAAAGCGTTTAGGGTCAAAGTAATCTACTGTTTTGCTACCGATAATATTTGTATCGGCAGCAGCACAGATTACTTTAACGCTATGCGTAATTAATTATTAATTTTTATAGTAAATACAAAGTATTGACTGATTTTCATCCACTAAGCAGAAATTTGTTTAATGGGCCAACGCATTATGAAGCTCGCGCCACCATTTTTGCTATCAACAACAGATGCACTGCCGCCATGCCACTCCATAATCCGACAAACGATGGCTAGACCTAAACCAAAACCTCCTGTTTGACGGTTACGAGATACATCACCACGGGAAAAAGCATCAAATATAGTACATTTGAAATCATCGCAGACTCCCTCACCATTGTCGGTAACACTTATCTGGCAGTAATCTTCACTTTTTGTAATTGTGATGTCTATTTCACCGTTACCGTATTTTATGGCATTAGAAATATAATTATTCAACGCTCGACTAATAAAGTGTCGATCAACCTCAACTCGTTCATTTCCAAGCAGGTTAACAATGTTAAATTTTTGTTCAAATTGTTGGTAATTACTGACCTGTTTTTCGACAATATCCACCAATGATTCTTCGCTAAAATTTATTTCGGGTTTGTCATTATCGAAACTAGCGTAAATCAGCATCTCACTAATGAGTTGTTCTAACTCACAAACATCTTTACTAATGGCTTTGCGATATTTCTCTTGTTTGGCTTTATCATCGGTGCAAGCTAGCATTTCTAAGGCAAACTTAGTGCGAGCTAACGGTGTACGTAATTCATGTGCAACCGCAGTTGAGAGTTCTTTATGAGCATCGATTAAACGTTTAATACGACTGGCCATAGTATTAAACGCCGTAACCATAGGGGCTGCCATAGTCGATCTTGCTTCTGGTGCAACAACATCAAAACTTTCTTGACCAAACTCTATTGCCGTTTTTTGTAACTGATCCAAGTCTCGAGACAAAGGCCGTAACCAAAAAAACAATATACAGGCTAAGGTTGCCAGCAAAATAACACGAATGAGTGCCTCTAGCCTCGGGCGGGTTGGCATTTTAGCAGGCCCCAACACAATGACAGTGCCAGCATTATTGATCTGGTGATGAATTTCTACCGCGTTATTATCATAATAAATATGCGTGTTTTCTTCTTGGATGACGTCATGATTTTGATGGCTGATAGCTTTTACTTCTTGCGCTGACATTAATTTTAATGGCAGTTGCCACTGCTTGGCAGCTTTCGATAGTATTTCTTGCCATTGATCTTCTGGGTGCTTTTCTAAATAGTTAGATAGCGCCAACAGCATACTTTTATAACCAGTGTAAGACTCTATGTCTTGTTCAAGGTATGAACTCCATGCTTCATCAAGCATCCATGAGAATACGATGAATATAGAAATAATAAGGAAGTATAAGCTGAAGAATGAGCGACCAAGTTTCATAAAATGCCTAAAAAAAGGAAATAAATACTGATGAGTCGCTATAACAGCTCACCAGCTTACACACTAAAATAATAGTTAACTCCATGCATCTGGAACAAATAAATAGCCTTGTCCCCAAATGGTTTTAATACGAAAAGGTGTTTCATTACTATCGCGTAATTTTTTACGCAAGCGTGATATACGCACATCAACACTTCTATCCATGCCGTCGTATTCGCGACCAACAACCGCTTTATAAATATAATCACGATTCTGCACTTCGCCTGAACGACTAGCTAATAACCAGAGTAAGTCAAACTCTTGGCTAGTCAGGTCAACATTTTCGCCGTGCAATGTCACTTGTCTTGAACCACGGCTAATATGCAGTTCACCACAATTAATTTTAGCATTTTCTTTACCATCCGTTGGCAACTGGCCACGACGCAATAGCGCATTGACACGGGCAAGCAGTACTCTTGGCTCAACAGGCTTAATCACGTAGTCATCTGCACCAATTTCCAAACCTAACACTTGGTCAAAGTCTGTGCCTTTGGCGGTTAGCATTAAAATTGGCCCTTTAAAGTTAGGACGTAAATCTTTACAAACAGCAAATCCATCTTTACCCGGTAGCATAATGTCTAAAATAATCAAATCAGGAACGAATTTATCAACTCGCTTTTCTACCGTATCGCCTCTAAACTCTTGCTTAACGTGATAACCTTCATTTTCTAAAAACTCAGTCACTAGATCCGACAACTGACGGTCATCCTCAACGAGTAATATCTTTTTAACTAACAATTCACTATCTGACATTAACTGCTCCTACTTTATTACGCTGTATTAACAGCATTTTCACGGCTGGTTGATGAACACGGTTAATGTTTACTCTAGCCAATAAATAACAACCATTGAAAATATGACTCATTACACAAGCATAAAATGTTTATTATTAATTAACAACACTATGTACAAGGTGTTACGGCAATAGTACAACTTATTACCCTGAAATTACAATTAATTACACTAGGACTAACAAGGAGATTTTTATGATACTTTGCTCATAAAAGTGCTTCTCGTCACTATTGATGCGTTGAGAGAATTAGACGGTGCGTTGAGAAAAATAGAAACTTTTCACTTAGTTATCAAGCTAACTTATTATATAATCAATAGGCATTATCCCCACTGTATTATATAAACATTCGTTATGACGATTCACGCTGCTAAAGTTAAAATACCTGCAAAAAACACCTTAATGACTGAACAGTTAAAGGCAAAGAAAACCTTGTTTTCTGTCATGCTGGTGGTGCTGTTTAGTAGTGCCGGCATTGCCTTACCTTATCCTGTATTAGCACCTCTTTTTCTTAATGAAGTTAGCCCTTTGACCACTTTTGCTGATTTACCCAGTAAAATATTACTCGGCATTATACTGGCGATATACCCTTTAGGGGTTATTCTAGGAAGCTCAGTTTTAGGTGCTGCTTCAGGTATTTATGGTCGCAAAAAAACCTTAATCATCACCTTGATTTTAACTGCTGTTAGTTATGTGTTATCGGCTTTAGCGGTTATGGCTGAAAGTTTTTTATTGCTCATTTTAGCGCGTTTTGTTACAGGCATTTTTTCAGGTAATATCAGCATAGCCAAAGCGATAGCGGTAGATTTATCGCCCACGCTAGATAAGACCCACACCTTTAGTCTGGTAAACGCCACCAGCTATTTAGGCTGGTTGCTCGGCCCTTTAGCCGGTGGATTACTGGCAATATACGGTTTAGACACCGTATTCTACTTCGCCGCCGTCGCGATAGTTATTGCCCTGATCAGCGTTGCTTATGTATTACCTGCTGGCAATAGTAACTCCAGTCAGCCAAAGATAAAATTTTCGCAACTTTTTAGTAAACAAAACTCATTTGCCTTACTCGCTAATAAAAAAATTAGACGTATCTTTTTAATTTATTTATTAGCAACACTTGGCCTAAATGCCTATTACGAATTTTACCCCGTTTGGTTGGTGGAAAACTTTGACTTCACTAGCCCCGACATTGGTTATATAACAGTTGTTTTAACCTTATTTATGACCATAACCAGTGTGTTTTTTGTTAAGCAATTAAAATACTTATTGGGGCTTAAATTGGGTGCCATTGTTGGCATGATGTTAATGGCATTGTTGTTTAGCTTACACCTTGTCTTATCAGCAACCAGTGTTTGGCCTATTTATGCCGTAATAGGCATCGCCATCGCTATTTTTAATGGTTTATTACCGGTTTATATTTCCGAGCAATATGCTGATATTGAACAAGGGCAACTTATGGGCTTAATTACCACCACCTTCAGTTTAGCTAATATGCTGATGGCGCTTATTGGTAGTGTATTAGCCTTATTTGGCGCACACTGGGCCATATTATTTGGTGCCTTGTTGCTTATCATTGCCTCCATCGACTTTCACTTTAGTCAAGAAGATATTCGCTAGCTCATTTCGCGCTAAAATTATTAGTTACTTACGCACTAACCCCATTGTAAATTGATGATTGGACTTCCCTTAGTTGATTAGACTCCAAACAAGTTACATTGTAACTTCAACCAGAGGTGTTTATAAGTAAAGGCAAACGATATACCCAAGAATTTAAAATTGGAGCAGTTAATCAAACGAATGAACGTGGTTATTCAGTTGCTGAAGTATATAAGCAGTTAGGTATTGCTACTAAAACGTTATATCACTGGCGAAGTCAATTATCGGATAAAACTAAATCGGTTAAAGCTCCAGATGACCAACTATAGTAGCTCACACTAGACCTGACATTTTACATTCGCCATTTCTGGTGTGTTCTAATGGACTGCAATGAGTGAAGTAATGATAAAGACAGTTAGTGGCACTTTTGAACTACGTAAACCATGGCACCCAACCCTGACTATCAAGCACCATCTCCCAATCATCTCTTAAGTGAACCCTTTAATGTTCAATTAACGAACAATCCAAAAGTCTAACCGTTACAAGCTGCACTTACCTTCAAGATAATACGAAACAGCGTTGCCAAGCTATCTTAATTAGTTTCTAATACTACTCATCTTCAATTTCGGTTATGAAAAATAATTTATCAAAGCGCACTTGATTATGCCTATAACTATTTTAGTCTGCTTAAAATAACAACTTAGTATGCCGATAAATTAACAAAGCCAATTAACCCACTGTTATACAAGTATATATATAATTATGAAAATCATCTCTTTTAATATTAACGGCCTGCGCGCTCGTTTGCATCAGTTACAAGCTATTATCGATAAACATCAACCCGATATTATTGGCCTACAAGAAATTAAAGTTCATGATGAAGTATTCCCGCTCGCTGATGTTGAAGCGATGGGCTATCACGTTTATTTTCATGGTCAAAAGGCGCATTATGGTGTTGCTATGCTGTGCAAAAAAGCCGCTGACGTGGTCACTAAAGGCTTTCCAACCGATGATGACGAAGCGCAAAAGCGCATGATCATGGTGCAAACAACTGATGAAAATGGTGAAAAAGTCACCGTATTAAATGGTTATTTTCCACAAGGTGAAAATATAGCCCATGAAACAAAATATCCTTACAAACGTCAATTTTATAAAGATTTAATGCAATACTTAAATGAGCACCATACCCCTGATGAAAATATTGTGGTGATCGGTGATATTAATATTTCACCTGCTGATTTAGACATAGGTATCGGTGAGCCAAATAAAAAACGCTGGTTAAAAACGGGTAAATGTAGCTTCCAACCAGAAGAAAGACAATGGTTAGCCACCTTAATGGATTGGGGCTTTACTGATACCTTTAGGTCATTACACCCAACTCGTGAAGAAAGATATTCATGGTTTGATTATCGCTCGCGTGGCTTTGATGATAATCGTGGTTTACGTATTGATGTGGTGCTAGCAACCAAAAAATTTGCTAGCCGCTGTATTGAATCAGATATTGATTATGAACTTAGGGCCATAGAAAAGCCGTCTGATCATGCACCCATTTGGTCTACGTTCAGTAAATAAAGCTTTCCAAGTAACATTATACTTATACTTTTAATTTTAATTTTAATTTTAAAATCAAACTTATTCTGTTAATACCATACTTGTAAAAAGGGGCTAGTCCCCTTTTTTGTTAAAAATAGACATTAATGATCCCTATGACTGCAACCCACTATGCTTGCCCTATATGTAGTTTTCCTCTGCAAAATCAAGAAAAGCTGTTTCGCTGTGAGAATAATCATAGCTTTGATCGCGCGAAAGAAAATTACTTAAATTTATTGCCCGTGCAATTTAAGCATTCAAAAAATCCTGGTGATAACAAGGCGATGGTCAATGCTAGGCGAGCATTTTTAGAACAAGGTTATTATCAACCCTTGGTTGATAGACTCGTCGCTTTATACCAAGAAAAAGTGCTTACTGATGCTAACAAGCCAACTATTGTGCTCGATGCCGGTTGTGGTGAAGGCTTTTATACTCATCAACACAAAAATACTGAAAATACTGTTTATGGTGTTGATATTGCCAAAGAAGCAATAAAAAAAGCTGGCAAAAAATATCCACAATGTCACTTTAGTGTCGCGACGTTATCAAAATTGCCTTTTAGTGATAGTCTATTTTCTTGGATTATATCGGTTTATGCGCCTATTTTAGAAAAAGAGTTTACGCGCGTATTATCAGCCGGTGGTTTTTTGTTAACGGTTACGCCAGCAAAACAGCATTTGATGCAATTAAAGCAGCATATTTATCATGACGCTAAAGAACATGATGAAGAAAAATTGCCCATTGAACATTTAACACTGGTGCACCAAGAAAATATCTCTTATCAAATGCACTTAAAAACGGGTCAAGACACGCTAAATTTATTGGCTATGACACCCTTTGCTTTTAAAGCCAGTAAGGAAGCCAAAGAAAGCTTATTAAGTCAGCATGACTTTATCTGTCAGGCTGACTTTCTGATCAGGCTTTATCAAAAATCGAACTAAAAAAATGCGCTACAGATTCACTGTATCGCATTATTAGTCATAACCTTTCCAGAACAACTTTACTTATAAGCCTAGAAAATTAAGAGGTTTTATAGCTATTTTTAAAGCTTAAGCTTAATAAGTGAGCCAAGTCTAAATAACGTGGACGTTGAGTTGACAACTTGATGTCACCACCGCTTTGGTTAACACGCGCAACACTTTCTTTGTACCAATTAGCTAACGCAGGCGGAAGAAATTTATCGGCTTTAATCCCCATAAAAATCAACGCTTGTAATGGAAAACTCATAATACAAAGTGTATATAATAGCGCCTGAGGTAAGGCAGCCATAGAGCCAAAATACAACTGTAAGATTAAACAAAACACTGCTAAACCGGGCATCACTTTACACACCAAACGGCTAACTTTAACCGCATGATACTCCATAAAGTATTCACCAAGTTCAACGCGTGAGGGCCATAAATTCATGTACTTTCGGCCAAGCAAAATAATTTCTAATATAGATAACTTCATAAGCGATACCCTACAACAGCGGTTGATTAAAAGATAGTACCTTTTTATATACGATGGTATTAAGTAAAATGACCACAGTTGATGACATTATATTGCACTGCATCAAAATTCTGCAGGAATTCCTAGTATTTATGAGGCTATAGCGGGTGTCTTGGTTAACGATATAGCCTACCCCATTACATTGGTTGTAATTTCAACACACTTGTAGTCTTCCAACAGTATAATCAGTAATTACAAAGATCTGCCCTATAAATAAGTAGATCTTTAGCTGTTTTACGCCTTAATACGACATTTTAACAACTTATCTATGACTTTTAACACAGATTATTAGCTGGTATTTTTTAACCAGCAAAATAAATAAATAAATAACAACAACTTAACCAATTAAACAATAGTTATACACAATGATATCCACAGCTTATGTGGATATCATTAAACGTACAATATTATAATTTATACAATTAATTCGCTTTATATACTCAAATAGACTTAGAAATACACTAGTTTGATAGCAATAATCAATTTAATGCGCAGTAAATACAGGTTAACCAGTTTACTTAAACATAATATTTAATTATTACATTCAAACCCGCGCGAGTATAAGCCCTAGAGTTAAACGCTATTAAACGCTATAGTGTCGACATTAGCATTTAAACAAGCGAAGTCGATTTATGAGTAACTTTACCCTACGGCGCTTATCTGAAACGTTTGCTATTCATAGTTTACGACGTGAGAGCTCAATACCCGACGTGGTATTTAATGCCCCGATATTTTTTTTAGCAAAAACCTATGACGAAATTTCAATTGTTATTCCAGAGCATATAGAAATTGACAGTGAAGAAGTCGAACTTGGCTGGCAAGCATTTGAAGTTGTTGGTCCACTCAACTTTACCTTAACCGGTATAATGTCAAATATATCAACAGTGCTAGCAAATGAAAAAATCAGTATTTTTGCCATTTCTACTTTTGACACTGACTACGTTTTAGTAAAATCAGATAAGTTTGCCGCCGCTAAAGCCGCGTTAATAAAACATAATTACCAAGTGATATAATTCAGGAAATAAAATGACAATACTTTATGGCATTAAAAACTGCGATAGCGTAAAAAAAGCAAAAAAATGGTTAGAGCAACAAAATATCCCTTATCAATTCCACGACTTTCGTAGCGATGGCCTCAGCCCACAATTGCTAGAGGAGTTTATAAAGTCTGCCGATTTGACTCTGCTATTAAATAAACGCAGTACTAGCTTTCGTAATTTAACTGACGAGATTAAAAACAACCTCACTGACGACGTGATGACCGAGATTATTTTAGCGCAACCCACGCTAATTAAACGACCACTACTTAAACACAACCAAGCATTTTTGGTTGGCTTTAACGATAGTCAATATCAAGAAATTTTGCTTTAGGTAAATAGTATTCTCATGATAAAACATAACAATTGCACCATTTCATTAGCACAAGCACTGATTGAACGCCCTTCTGTTACCCCTGAAGATTTTGGCTGCCAAGAACTCATGTCTGAGCGTTTAGCCAAGTTAGGTTTTAATAATGAAAGCATGGTATTTGAAGATACCACTAACTTATGGTCTCGAAGAGGCAGTTCAGGGCCAGTATTTTGTTTTGCTGGCCACACCGATGTTGTGCCAGCGGGCAATTTAGAAAGCTGGAACACACCGCCATTTGATCCCGTTATTATTGACGGTATGCTTTATGGCCGCGGGGCCTCTGATATGAAAGGCAGTTTAGCGGCGATGATAGTAGCAACCGAACGATTTGTTGCTGACTATCCTAAACACCATGGCTCTATCGCATTTTTGATCACTAGTGATGAAGAAGGCCCTTTTATTAATGGCACAACACGTGTTATTGATACGCTTGAAGCCCGTAATGAAAAAATTGACTATTGTATTGTTGGTGAGCCTTCTAGTAGCAATAAATTAGGCGACGTGGTTAAAAATGGTCGTCGTGGTTCAATTTCTGGCGAATTACACATTCATGGTAAACAAGGCCACGTGGCTTATCCTGATCACGTTATTAATCCCATTCATAAGGCCATGCCGGTTTTAGCCGAGTTAAGTGAAATGCATTGGGATAATGGTAATGAATATTTTCCGCCAACGAGTTTTCAAGTGTCGAATATTCAATCTGGCACTGGCGCTACCAATGTCGTACCGGGACATTTAACCGCATTATTCAATTTACGTTATAGCACTGAATTAACAGCCGAAATGATCGTTGATAAAGTTGAAGCCTTATTAACTCGGCATCAATTAAACTTTGAAATTAACTGGATATTTAACGGCCAGCCATTCATTACAGAACCAGGTACATTGGTTGATTCTGTTGTACAAGCAATTGAAACTTGCTGCAATATAACCACCGAGCTTTCTACCAGTGGCGGCACTTCAGATGGACGATTCATTGCACCTACTGGCGCACAGCTTGTTGAGCTTGGTCCTTGTAATGCTACTATTCATCAAGTTAATGAATGTGTTGCGGTACAAGATTTGATTTTATTAACCGATGTCTACTATCAAACCTTGGTTAATGTTTTAGCCAACGATAAGTAAAATGACAGAACTTGAGTTAATATTGACCGGGAAAACTGAAAGTCATATTCATTGGCTAGCCCCTAATGTTGCCATTCATACTGAAATGTTGTCGGCATTCAAACAACTACAGTTAGCCGCAAAAGCTGCGGGTATAGAGTTGAGCATTGCCAGTGGCTTTCGCAGTTTTGACCGACAACTCATGATTTGGCAAAATAAGTTTTCTGGTAAAACAGCCATTAAAGATGGCTCAAATCAAATTTTAGCGGTTAAACAACTCAGCGACGCTGAAAAAATACACGCCATTATGTTATTCTCTGCGCTGCCGGGAGCCAGTCGCCATCATTGGGGCTGTGAAATTGACGTTTATGCGAAAAATTTATTACCCGCAGAGCAGTCTTTAGCATTAGAGCCATGGGAATACCAAGCTTCAGGGCACTTCTATCCCTTAACCGTTTGGCTAGCTGAACATGCGAAAACGTATGGTTTCTTTTTACCTTATGATAAATTTCGTGGCGGTGTTGCCCAAGAGCCATGGCATCTTTCATACTTGCCATTATCTAAACACTACCATCAGGCTTATACTGAAGCACTATTAGCAGAAGTATTATTAAATAGCGAGATTCAAGGTAAAACCTTACTGCTCGCGTTGTTACCTGAGCTTTATCAACGTTATATTCTCAATGTAGCCGATGCTTAACTCGTATTAGCTATTTACTATTAAGCGTTTTTTGAAACTAACATTAAAGGTTTAATTATGAGTATGATTGAGCTTATTGTAGACATTTTATTTACACATTTAAGCGGAGCGTTATTTTATGACCAGTATATTAAATGAAGATTGGGTTGCCCCAACCATCGTTATTATTGCATTCGTTATTTTAATTGGTAATTTAAGTACTTTTCAAAAAAGTGCAAAAACACCTTTACGTAAGAAAGGGTTAAACGATTTAAAAGAAACCGTGCCAAGAACGCAAAAGTCGCCTCATAAAATGGCAACCGTTAGTAAGACTAATGATATTACCCATAAAATAAAAAACTCCGATTAACGGAGTTTTTTTATTGTTCTATAAGTAACAGCAGTTGCTATTATTCGACTATTAAAAAACGTCTTTAAATGACAAGCCCGCTTCCATTACCTTAAATATTTTCTCTAAAGTTGCCTCAGATAATGCTGTACCATCGGCATCATATAAAGTAACAACAGATTTTTCCGCCATTTTCTCTAGCTGAAATTGATACTTACCATTAGGTAGATCTATAACCTGTATACTGTCTCCCCAAATACTATCCCACAAACTAGATTCAGGTTTTACGTAATCAACATAATAAATTTTAGTGGTTTCATTAAGGTCGGTAATGCTAAAACCATGATCTTCAAAAAACAAAGGTAAGTTAGACCAAAATAGCTCTATATCCATTTCTACAATATAGGCAGGTTCCCCAGAAGCATTCTCACCTAAGCTAACAAAGGTTTGATTAGCACGTAATAAGCGATTTTCTTGTTGTTTTAAACGATATTGAAAATCAACTTGCGCTATAACTTCATTAAGCATATTCATTTCAGCACGTTGTTGATCAATAATATCGATAACTTTACTGCCACCTGCTGCATCTGTTTTCAGGTAATCAAGTAATTCAACAACTAACGCGACACTTCGACCATGAGATTTACTTTCAAGTGTGTAGCGGTAACGAATACTTTCTGATATTGCTATTGATTTAAAAGGCCAAGTGCCTGTTTCTACTTCTTTGTTATACCAATCTGACTCAAAAACTAAACCTTCATCGTCTACTTGTTTTAATTCAACATTGTCTGTGGTTAACTGGCCTTTTAAGGCTTTTAAAATAAAACCTTTTAGATCATCGTCATCAATTACTTGGTCAAACCATACCTTTGCTGCAGCAGAAGTGCTCTCTGTGCGTGTTGACGCCGCGATAGGTAAAACGAGTGATGGTGCACGTACATCTACATCACCACCAACCGGACCTTCATGGTTTATTTCGTCACTAACAAAAAAGGTATCAACTTGTTTAGGTTTATCTAATCCTGCAGGTATTTTTAACGCTGTTGCTTCTTTTTGTTGCGCGTATTCAAAATCGCCTACCGCTTGCTTATTATTTACAGTACCGCAGCTAGCAACAGCGACACTTAATAATGAAAAATAAAATATCTTGCGATTCATTAACACTCCCGAGGATACAAATCTGAATCTTTCTAATTTAATTTTGCTTGTTTAGTTTTATTAATACTCATTGGTATAAGTATTATTTTTAGTCCTTACGACAAACTAAGAAGTTAACATCGTAAAGTTCAAGCAATACATCAATAACGTCGTTTTGATTACTGAATCCGGGCTAAGTTCCCCAAAATCATCTGATTTATTTAAAAGCCGCCAAATTCGTGGCAATAGCGCTAAATTGAGCAGCGCACCATGGTACTTGCCTGAAAATACAAACACAAGATATTGCCGCATATTTATCATAAAAAATAGTAAAATAGTGACGTATGTTGATGGTTACTGGTTTGCACTTCTGATCTTAAAAGAGTAACAGTGTCTGCGTTATACTTGTTATCTTGCTAACGGCATTATTACGGTTAACGACATTAAAAATATTAAGTAACTATTAATGATCCCTATATTCGATTATATGCTTCATCATTATAAAAGCCCCTTAAATAAAAAAAGTTGATTACAAAGCAAAGCGCAAATAACCAACTATTCAAAGTGTGACTATCGTTAGTATTAATTACTCTTATGGCTACCGTCACACATAGGCTGATTTTCGGTTAATTTACAGCCACAAAAAAAGACTTTACCCGATTCTTTTGCCGTATATTTTACCGGTGTAAATTCAGAGCCTTTATGTGAACCGTCACAAAAAGGTTGTTTGTCACTTTTGCCACATGCACACCAAAAATAATTTTTTTCTGCCTCAACTTCAACGCCATAAGGGGTATTTGAAGCACGTTCTGGTTTACTCATAATATATTCTCCATGATTTATTCTTCAAAATTTAAAAAATTCAGTTAGAGTATCAATTCAGTTTGGTCATAATATACCAAGTACCAAGCAACCATGTCTCCTGCATAAGCGGGTAGGTTCTTTCACATTATCGTAAATTCGACTGCATGTACATTAGTTAACTTCACCTGTTATTTTAACCGTGAAAAATCTAATTTCTTTAAAGTGGAACGGCTATATCGCCAACCAACTTTGCCCTACTCAGCCTAACACTTTAGATAAAGCTATTATCATTTCAGCGGATATTGCTCTCAGCGCTTTAAGCACATAATTTATTAAAACAGGACGAGCACTGGCAAAATAAAATCAATATAAAAAATAGTTATACACGCCTAATTAACCCTGAACATTACAGCATTTTCTCTTTATATTGCTCGCATTCTTTTAGGGCAACTATCCTTATCCTATGTCAATAAATCTAGTTTTTTCAAAGGGCAAAATAAACACTAAGTATGCTGTTAGCTTTAGTCCCCTAACATGCGTTACAATAGCGTTTTTAGCATGATGGCTAGGTTTATTGATGAGCGAATATTTAGTATTAACGGCAATGGGGCCAGATCGCACAGGCAGTGTCAGTGACTTAACCAAATTAGCCAGCGAGTGTGGCTGTAATATCTTAGACAGTAGAATGGCAATATTTGGCCTAGAGTTCACCTTAATTATGCTGCTTACCGGTAGCAACAAAGCTATTCATCAATTAGAAAGTAAATTACCGGCTGTCGCCCATGAACTTGAGTTAATCACTATGATGAAAAGAACCTCAGGTTATCGAGAGCAAGATTATGTTCATCATTACCAAGTTGATTATGCAGGTATCGATCAACCCGGTATTTTAAAGGCTGTTACGGCATTCTTTGCGACGCGTAATATCGATATATCGTCATTAAAATCTGAAATTGATCAGAAAAATAATCACACGAGTGCCGCCATATTAATCGCGCTGATGGAAGAAACCAGTATCGAACAACTTGAAAACGACTTCTTGCAGTTGTGTGAACAATTTGATGTGCAGGGTTGCATAAAAAAAATTCAATCAAACTTATTGTAGAGGCTTAAATGAAAACATTAATTGCCGGTGATAGCGCGCCACTTTTCACCTTAAAAGATGAAAATGACCAAGACATTAAACTCGCAGAATATATTGGTAAAAAACAAGTATTGGTTTATTTTTACCCTAAAGCGATGACACCGGGCTGCACGGTACAAGCACAAGGTCTACGTGACCATAAAGCCGAGTTAGATAAATTAAATACTCAAGTGTTTGGTATTAGTCCTGATGAACCAAAAAAATTGGCCAAGTTTTGTCTGCGTGATGAACTCAACTTTAGCCTATTATCAGACCCTGATCATAGTGTTGCTGATGCCTTTGGTGTGTGGGGTTTAAAGAAATTTATGGGCCGTGAATATGATGGCATTCACCGTTTGAGTTTTTTGATTGGCTTAGATGGAAAAATTAGCCATGTTTTTAACAAGTTCAAAACTAAAGATCATCATCAAGTCGTTCTTGATTTATTAAACAAGCTATAATTTTTAAATTCTAGCGGCTTAAACAAGCGAATAAATAGCAACAAAGGCTTAACAACAAACTTGTTAAGCCTTTTTAATATCAATAAATTAACTGCCCTTTCATGGCTTATCTCATTAATCTACCGTCTTTAATCAGGGTTAATATGCTCAAAATATCAACTTAGCTTTGCTCTGCTGATAAGGGTAACTGTTGCTGATAGTTTTTTGCATCTAAAAAGCCTGGTGTTGTTAACGCGATATCGGTTAACTGGTTAACAACATCGCCAATAACGATTAAAGTAGGCGGTGTAACTTTATGCTCTGCCGCTAAATCAGCAAGTGAAGATAATTTACCACGAAAAATTTGTTGTTCCGGCTGAGTGCCTTTGCGTATCAGCGCTGCCGGTGTATTTTTGTCACGGCCATGCTTAATTAATTGCTCAGTAATACTAGGCAAGGTGTTAATGCCCATATAAAACACCACGGTTTGACTACTACAACTCAAGCTTTGCCAAGGTAAATTAAGTTGGCCGTCATTTTGGGTATGGCCGGTAATAAAGGTACAGCCTTGCGCTACACCTCTGTGTGTTAAAGGAATGCCCGCATAAGTTGTGCAACCTGATGCCGCCGTAATACCCGGACAAAGATGACAGCTAATACCATTTTTTAATAAAAACTCAGCTTCTTCACCACCGCGACCAAATATAAACGGGTCGCCACCTTTTAAGCGTAATACTTTTCGACCTTGTTGTGCATATGTCACCAACAATTCATTAATTTTATCTTGTGGCACACAATGCTTTGCTTGTTCTTTACCGACATATAAACGTTCACAATTTGGCGGCAAAAGCGCCATAATTTCATCACTGACTAAACGATCATAAATGGCAACGTCTGCCTGCTCAATAAAACGTAAGGCACGAATAGTTAATAACTCTGCGTCACCTGGGCCTGAGCCAACCAGTGCTACTTCACCAGGTTGTAAAGTCGACTTTCTATTTATGTTATTCAAAACGTTGCTACTCAATTTATTTTCATTAGATAACGGTGTTATTTATAGCGCACCTTATCGACCCTTATTCTATTATAATATAAAAATCATCAGGCTTATAAATTTTATTTTAATAACTTAGCGTTAATTAACCTAAGTTATTTTATTTACAATAATAAAAAATCACGCTGCACTAGCTTACAACCAAGGTAAAATAAGCATTTATACTGAAATTAATCAACGTATTACAACTACAATGAGTTAAATAGCTTAACAAAAGTGTTCTCAATTAATCACCCGCCGCCTTAAAACGCTCTAACGAGTAAAAAGTAAAGGGTGGCATTCATATTCAAAGGTGAGGAGAAAAATAAATATACAATTGATGTGAAAGGTCAACACGCATCATTAAATGTTGAACCACTCCATTAAGCTAAAAGCTACGTTAAAGTCAAAGTCAAAAATTAAAGCCTAAACAACTAGGCTTTAATAAATGAATAAAGAGCTAACTGGCTTTTATCACCTCATGCTGAGTCGTTGTTGACCAAGCATTCAGCACGGCTTTAACAAGCGTTGCTAATGGAATAGCGAAAAATACGCCCCAGAAACCCCATAAGCCACCAAATAATATCACAGCAATAATAATCGTTACTGGGTGAAGGTTTACCGCTTCAGAAAAAAGCAAAGGCACCAGCAAGTTGCCATCAAGCGCTTGGATAATGCCGTACGCTATCATCACATAACCAAATTCAGCACTGGTGCCAAATTGGAACAAAGCAACTAGCAAAACAGGCAATGTGACAATCGTGGCGCCAACATAAGGCACAAGTACCGACAACCCTACTAATACCCCAAGTAATACCGGATAATTAAGTCCTAAAGCAATAAAAGCTATGGTTGATGCTGTGCCAATAATAATAATTTCAATCAATTTACCACGAATATAATTCATGATTTGCTGATTCATTTCTATACCTACTTGTTTTGCCATACGACGATCTTTTGGCAGGAATTGGCGTAAGCTAGTAAAGAGCACGTTTTTATCTTTCAGAAAGAAAAACACCATTAATGGCACTAAAATAAGATAAATCAACAAGGCGACAACATTAGAAATTGAATTAAGCGATGCTTTGAGCGCCATTTGTCCCCATTCAATTAGCTTATCATTAACTAAGGTTATTACATGGGCAATTTGTTCATTACTGACCAAGTCTGGGTATTGTGCTGGTAATGCGAGTAAATAAGTTTGTCCTTGCCCGAGCATTTGCGGCACTTCTTGCAGTAAATTGCTACTTTGCTGCCAAATAACCGGCATCAGTCCCAATATGCCGATTAAGGTTAAACCAACAAAAACAGACACAACAATAATCACGGCCAGTACCCGAGATAATCCCAACTGCGAGAGTTTATTCACGGGTAAGTCTAATAAAAACGCTATGGCAACAGCAACAAATACCGGCATTAATAAACTACTGAAAAAATAAACAAACAAAAAAGTACAAATTAAAATAACCATTAAGGTTACCGCACTCGGGTCCGAGAAATTTCTTTTGTACCAATCGCTAAACAGAGAAACCATAATATTTACTTTTCCATTCTTATTATTAATTCAACAATATATTTATCAATATTACGCTGTTCGAAATAAAACCCTTGTTTTGTCAACAATTTAGGAATATCTTTTTTAGAACCATTATCGTAAATGCGTATCAAACAACGATCAATCGGTGTTAACTTTCTGAGTAACAAGCGTAAATTTACCAAGGGTACTGGGCATTTATCTTGTGTCGCATCGTATTCGTAAATCATAAATATAAATATGCACAGTGCTTTAGTTTGATTATCTAATTTGCGACAATTGATTACAATGGCATTTGTAAATTCTTTTAGTGTATTCTAATAATTTAAAGAGGTTAAATGAGCGAGCTTTCTAATAATCCCAGTCTTAAAGAAATCAACACCTACAAAAAAAAGATAAACTGGGGTGACATACCGACTATTTATCAGTTAGCAACAAATTCAATTAGTGATATTGATGGCATGTTAACGCATGGTTTTGATAATGCATTTAAACAGTTACTAGACAAACGTAACTGGAATATCAATATGGTAGATCAGCAAAACGATATTATGGGTAAAGTAACAACAGGTAAGCCAAAAATTTCGCTTTATCATCACATGAATGAACAACATTATGAATTACATTGTTACCCCATAATTAATAATGAACGTGTGCTGCAAGCGCAATTTAACAATACGCTTTGCCCATTTGTCACCTGGAGACCTGAAACGATGCAAATGTTGTTTAGATTGAACTCATTGATTCCTTTTATTGTCTACACCTTTCAAAAGGGCGATGTCGCAGATTATGCCCTTATTCGTTATGCCAACAAACGTGTTAAAGAGTTGATATTATTACTACAACAATCGTTTGATATTACTGATATCGAAGGCTATACAATCGCTGAGTTTTGTCAAGAAATTCACCGTAAGCATTCACAATCTCAGCATAATGCATAAATATAGTGTTGATAAACCTGACAATATGGAAAATTAAATTTGTTTAAATTAAAGCCACTCATTATTTCACTTGCCTTAATCTCATCAATTACCAGCAGTGCATTTGCCGCAAAGAGTGAGACTAATAAAAATAAACTGCCCGAAATTGGCTCAGCAGGTGTCAGTGTATTGTCTATCGAAAAAGAGCGTCAAATTGGCGGCGAAATGATGCGTCAAATCCGGGCGTCTCAACCGATATTAAATGACCCCGTATTAACAGAATATATTAATGACTTAGGCAACCGCATGGTGCGAAACGCCAAAGACGTAAACTATAGTTTTGAATTTTTTGTTATACGTAACCAAGAGTTAAATGCCTTTGCTTTTTTTGGTGGCCATATTGCCATTCATAGTGGCCTGATAACCACCGCTAGCACCGAAAGTGAACTCGCCTCAGTGGTTGCTCACGAAATATCACATGTGACCCAACGACACTTGGCAAGACGATTAGAAGCACAAAACAAATCACAACCTTTGACCATGGCCGGTATGATCTCAGGCGTATTACTTACCTTGATAAACCCTACCGTTGGTATGGCTGCACTGAGTACTACAATGGCAGCGTCACAACAATCAGGAATAAATTATACCCGCGGCAACGAGCAAGAAGCCGATAGAGTGGGCATTATGCTGCTCGCTAATAGTGGTTTTAATCCCCAAGGTGCCCCTGATTTTTTTGCCACTATGGCAGAAAAATACCGTTACACCTCGAAGCCGCCAGCCATGTTGTTAACTCATCCTTTGCCTGAGTCTAGAATTTCAGACGCCAGAATAAGGGCGCAAAATTACTCACCACGCCCCTTAGCTCCCAGTTTAGAATTTGAGTTAGCTAAAGCCCGCATTATGGCAAGATATGAAGGAAACGCGAAAGATAATATTATTAACTTTCAGCAAAGTTTAGATAAAAAGCGCTATGCTATAGAGGCCGCAGCACAATATGGTCTTGCACTTTCTCAATATGAAAATAAAAATTATCAGAGCGCTATTAGCCAACTTGAAACATTGTTGCGCAACGACAAAAAAAACCTATTTTATGTTGATGCCCTAGCCGATGGTTATATTGCCGTAAAAGCTTTTGACAAAGCTATTACCATGCTTAGCGAGTTAAATCTTTTAATGCCGAACAACCAAGTAGTGACATTGAACTACGCGAACGTTTTAAATGAGGCTGAGCAATACAGTAAGGCAGAAACGCTATTACAAGATTTCTTAGTGCTGAACCCAAAAAACTTTATTGCCAATGATTTATTATCAGAAGTGTATAGAAAACAAGATAAAAAAGCGCTTATGCACGCTACTAAAGCCGAGGTTTATGCCCTATTAGGTGCTTATCCAAAAGCGGTTGATGAGTTACAAACCGCTTACAACTTTGTTGAGGAGAACCCATTACTACAAAAACGTATGAAGGGCCGCATATTACAATTGCAAGAACAACAAGAAAAGCTTAAGCGCTTATAAAAATCAGTTAAAATACCACTAAATTTAATTTGTCTAATAACAATCTAAGAGAAAAACATGTTAACGATTTATCACAACCCTCGTTGCTCAAAAAGCCGACAAACATTAGCACTTATTGAAGAACAAAAACATGATGTCACTATTGTTGAATATTTAAAAACCCCGCTTAGTATTACAAAAATTGAACAGCTATTATTATTACTTAAGCTATCACCACGGGAAATGATGCGAACAAAAGAAGCTGAATTTAAAGAGCAAAACTTGGCCAATGCTGATGATGCCACTTTAATCGCGGCTATGGCTAACACACCTAAACTCATTGAGCGCCCTATTGTTACTGATAACACCCGTGCTATTATTGGTCGTCCACCAGAAAATGTACTTTCGCTAATGCAGGCTAATGATTAAAAATGACCAATAAAAAACGTTTATCTACGACTACACTCAAGCAGATCACTCTGTTTGGCTACTTCTCATTGCTTTTTTACATGCCATTTTGGCTGATTATCATGAGTGATGACACCGCGCTATCAGTACCTTTAACGTTAGTCATGTTTGTCCTACCTTTATTGTTTCCATTAAAAGGCCTAGTACAAGGCAACCCTTATACATACGCATGGTCAAACTTTATCGTCATGATTTATTTTCTGCATAGTTTAACCACATTATGGGTTTCAGCTGATGAAAAATTATGGGCCTTGGGCGAATTCTTCTTTGCCGCCGTTATGTTTATTGGTGGTAGTTATTATGCAAAATACCGTGGCCAAGAACTGGGTTTAAGCATTCGTAAAAAGAAAGAATAGTGTCACTGCCTCTCATGTTCAGTAAGTCACCACTACGAACTTAATACCGAGAAACTTAATACCGAAAAAATAAATGCCTAGACAGTTAAGCGCTAGGCATTTTTCATCAACACGCCATCACTCATTAATACTAAACAAGGGCATACCTACACGGGTGCTATTTTTTGTTCTCCACCTGTAAATTAGTACTACGGCTTTAAAACCCTCGAAGCTATAAACACATTCCTTTCTTTACTCTAAAACTAAAATTGTTTAAAAATAGGTCAGCAGATTAGCATTGCAACCCATTAGCATTTTTTATACAGTTAATTCACCCTAAAAAGGTCTTTTAATTTAACTCAGCATTTAAACAGAGGCACGGATGAATAATATTGGCATTAATCAAAGAGGTTTTTCAAACAAAGTAACCACACTTGCGTTGACTTTAATTGTATTGATTGTACAAGGATGTGGTGGTAGTGGTGGCTCTAACGCCAAAGAGAGTAAACCTAGTGATGATTTCATCCCTGTTGTTACTCAAACCGGCATAGTCGCATTTGATGACGCCAGTAAAACTGCACAACCGATTGAGTTATTTCTTTACTACCCTGACGATACGCTGAGCAATATTAGTTGGCAACAAACTACAGGCAGTGAGCTTGTTTTTCATGCCGAACATTCCAAGGGTATTGCCTTTACACCATCTGCGGCAGGCGAATATAGTTTTCAAGTCAGCTTTATCCGCAATGGCGTAAGTGAAACCTTATCGCATACCGTTATTACTTCAGAGGAACGCAGCCAAATATCAGCAAGACTAGGTCATGCAGCATTGGAGGGTAGTGATGTTTCTTTAAGAGCCAGCATTGAAAATGCCGCATTAACAAACAACAGCATTGTATGGCAACAAATCTCTGGCCCAACGGTGACTTTTAGTGACGTAACTGAGGGACAGAGTGCCGTTTTTTTCAAGGCGCCTGCGGTTAGCGCTGACAGCTTGCTAACCTTTACGGTTAGCGCTTCAGATGGCGCCACAGAGCAACAAGATACTATTGCCATATTAGTTGAAAATGCAGCAACTATTAGCAGTGATGATAATACGGCTTACGATTCACGATTAGCCACCGTATTTCCTTTTAATGCAAACTCACCTTATGCCGATGTTTTAGTTAACTGTGTTTATAGTAATAGTATTGATTTTCGCACTAGCTGTCGCTTTGATGAATTACCGCTAATAGCACAAGATACTACCACACCGACTATTGACGACATTATGGACCGCGTTGTGGTTTCTCATCAATGGATGGGGCAAAGGTTTAAAGAGTTTTTACAACACTCAGATCAGCAAGACGATTTTAAAAACTTGCTTCGTGCCACCACAGCCATTGTTATTTCATATGACATACGCCCTTCATATTATTGGGTAGTGACCGGTGCTATTCATCTTGACCCTGAGAACCTTTGGTTAACACCCGATGAAAGAGATACCATTAATCAAGCCCCCGACTTTCGTGCCTCATTCGGCAATGAGCTAAATTTTGTTATGCCATGGCGCTATGTTAAAAATAATAACTACGCAAGCTTTTACTATCCAGAAAATTTGCGAGAAACTCGTGACGCGAGCGAGGGTGTTTTTGATTTAGCGTCATTGATGTATCACGAACTCGCACACGCTAATGATTTTTTTGCACAAAGTACTTGGGCAGACTTAGACCGAAATGATCGCGTACTAGACGCCGCCGATAAAATCTTAAAATCAACCGGCATACAATCTGATATGTTGAGCACTTCACTGCCGCTCAATGGTACACAAATGTATCATTTAGCACAGGTACGTTATCATGGTGAAACAGCGACCAGCAGCGAAAAAAATTACAATCCAAGTGACGTTACTGGCTTTTTTAGCCCTGAACATGCCCCGCAATTTTACAATTACACTAGTAAACGCGAAGACTACGCCATGTTGTTCGATGGTTTTATGATGAAAGCACGTTACAATATTGACAGAGATGTTGCAGTAACTAGCCAGCCTCAAAATTCAGGAGAGCAATACATAGTGACTTGGGGGCAACGTGGCCGTATTGGAGACGTTAATATTAAACCCAGAGTTGACTATGTTACTCGCCGTATATTGCCTGAGTTTACTTCAGCCTCCAATATTATTAACAATTTAGCCGCACCAATAGCGATGGTATCAGGGAAAACATGGGCAGAAAATTTAGCGATTAGTCCTGAGGTAAATCAAGCTAATAAAATAGTGCTTGATAGTTTCCAGTTAACTAATTCAAAAGCTAACAGATTCAATGCTAACGGCCCAATGTTTTATGAAAAGCCAATCCCTAAACGTAACTAGCATCAACGTAACTAGGCTTAAATGTAGCTGAAGCTAAGAAAAAGCGGGATCGCCCAATGTAAACTTAGCTAGGTTCGAGCATAATTAATTGTAAAGATTAACGAATAATGAGAGGGTTTTTAAACTATCAGTGAATTAAGCCAATAATTATCAATGACTATGTAAAATTTTAGCTTCTCAATCAACAAATACAGTGACTTTAAATGGTCACTTTTGCCATTTTCAGGACCTAATTTACATCTATTTTCATCACAAAAAAAAGACCACTTTGCTACCAAAGTGGTCGTTCACGTAGTTTTATTGGTCTAATTTCTTGGTGCGCAAAGCTAAAGGTCGTTCGTACCATATGTCACATTGGGCTTGTGACAAGTTCTACCACTTTACAGAACTTTCTATAGGGTAATAGGCCCTAAAATTTTGGCCTTTTAGCTTTTAATTGATGGCTTAGTGGCAGTTTCTGATGAAATAATCCGTGCTTTACTTTTAGCTCTTTTTTTCTTTTTTGAATTTTTATTAGCTAAAACTACTGTGCTAATAAACTCTGCTGATTTTTTGCTGGGATTAAAAGCAATCTCAATAATTTTACCGTTACATTCGATAATATCTCCGCGGCGAATTTTTTTACGCTTTTGAACTACAACTTCTTTATTTACTAAAACATTACCTTCACTGATCATGGTTTTAGCTTCGCCGCCACCGTCAACCATATTGGCAATTTTGAGTAAGTTACAAAGTTCTATAGGTTCAACACAAATATCGATAATTGAGTGTTTTGACATGAAATACGCCTAATGATTTAAAATAATAATATTGTTAATATTCTAACATATATTTGGATAAAACTTGTATTAAGGATACTTTATAATGCTGAGCTAGCATAGACGGTAAATACTTGATGCATTTAGCATTTTATTAAACGTTGCGCAAAGCTTCGGTATTCACTGATTAAATTTTTAAGTTGTGACATCTAGGGTTTCTTTATGGCACCAACTTGTCGTTAGGATATCTTTTGAAATAGCCAATTTTTAAAGCAAAAATAAAAATGCATACAACGGACTACTCTAAGGACAGTAGCTACCAAAAAATGACCTATTTTGTCGTGAATTTATCACTGTAAATAGTGAGCATTGCAGAAGTTAGCTATTGGCTTTTATTTAACTCAACTGATAGCTAAAAGAAGATATTAGGTTAAATGGGCTTTGGTTGCTGCTGGCCAGCCTTTACAACATAAACAAGCCGTGCATTTTTTCAAGCAGCGCTACCACCGTCTTAGATGAGATGAAAAAAGACTCGCGGGACTGCTGTCTGTGTGAGAAAAAAAACAAATATAAGAACAAAGGATTTTTATTCTTCTTATACTCCAACAGCTAAGATTTACCACAAACGAAGAGTTAGAAAATCTTTGCAGCGTTGAAGTGGCCGCCTTACCTCCTTTTGGTAGATATTTTTATCCCTATGATTTATCTCTCGATGAGCCGGTGTTAAAAAATGAAAACATTGCATTTAATGCTAGAGTTCTAACAAATTTTTTTATATTAAAAACAGAAGATTATCAGACCAACAATCTGTTCTTTTGCCAAATAAGAGGATAATCAGTAAAATTTTCACCGGCTAGCTCGCTACAAAAATTATTTGATTAAATCACAGAGTGTTGAACCAAATAGCTAACAATACCGAAATTCTTATCCTATCATTACTTGGTTTCTACCACTGTTTTTAGCTTGGTAAAGAGCATTATCTGCTCTTTGCACAATTTCATCATAGTCGTCATGCTTAATGAATTCGGTGACCCCGATACTTACGGTGATATTATCAATCCCCTCCACTGAAATTTTGCGTATATTCGTCGATAAGCGCTGACAGATAGTGGTTGCCTCAATCAATGATGTTTCTGGTAATGCAATAATAAACTCTTCTCCTCCCCAGCGGTAAACTCGGTCATCCGGTCGCAAACTAGTTTTTAGCATTTCGGCAAGTGCTTTTAATACGCTATCGCCTGCTTGGTGGCCAAAATTATCGTTAATCTGTTTAAAGTGATCAATATCTAAAATAGCCAAAAAAAATGGTTTAAAGGTTATATTGCAATGTTTGAGATAAGCTGGAATATCTTTGCTGGCTGCCCGCCGGTTCTTTAAACTCGTTAAAGTATCAGTATGAGCAAGTTTTTTCATTGATTTTGAAATTGATCGCAATTCCGAATTGCGCAGTTCAAGCTCTAATGTGCGTGCTTGAACTGTGTATTCAAGCTGCTGAGCAAGTTGCTTTAGCTCATTTTCAACAGTAATTCGCCGACGAATATTCCTTACCATTACTATAATCAACAATAGCAAAAACAAAAGCACGAGGATCACTGCGTTAATTAATCTTTTATTTTGTTGGTAGAACGAAACAGGCTGGTTGAATATTACGCTATTTTTCGGTAATAGTCCCTGTTCAAGCCCAAAACGTTGTAATTGTACATGATCAAACTGTGGCCAATAATGAGCTGATTTTCTCACTGGCAGTTGGCTGATCGGTGTCCCAGACAAAATAGACAAGGCCATTTTTGCGGCATTAAAACCATGTTCATAAGGATCATTCATCATTCCTCCCACCACACCATGACCGATCATTAACGCCCCCCACATGCCATAAATCGGTACATTACTATATTTAGAAAGTTCAGGTAATTGTTTTTCAAATGAAAAATATTGTCCAAGTCGATCTTTGTGAATAGCTAACATTAAGATGGCAGTGTCTGACGGTAGTTCTTTAACTTGCTGGTATAATTCATCTAATGACAAGTTATCCCAAATCTCAAGTTCAACACCTGGATTACGGGGATTTTTTTGCCAAAACGGCTTAATTGTGTTTGCCGCATTAACCATACGTAAACCAAGCCCTGTAGTGTCGCCAAGCATTATGATTTTTTTGATATCAGGTTGCAGTTGGCTGATTAACTCAAGGTTTCCCATGATCTCCATGCCTTCGGCAATCCCCGTTATATTGTTTCGGTTGGCAATTGATTGTGGGTTAAATACATTGACACCACAAAACACTATCGGTATACCGGGGAATAATTGTTCACCATATTCCAGCATAAAATAATAGGCAGCATCGTCACTAGTAATTACAATATCAGGTTTATATTGCTGGTATTTATAGTGTAGGAGTTCAATCAATTTTTGATGATAAATGGGATCATCGACAAAACGTCGTTCATCCATAAACTCGACATAAAGATTTTTCGGTGCAATGTCGGTGGCAAGGGCCTGTTCGACCCCTCGAGTTAGCTCGGCCGTCCAGCGATATTGTGGATGGTATGAGTTTAATAATAATACATTGGAAAATGCATATGCCTGAGAATGGCATAACCAATATCCCAAAATAAAAATAGCGGTATATCGGTTTAGCATTGCTAAAATATCTCTTATAGTTGTTATTTTATATTTTATACCCAAGCTACTTAAAATTGCGAGTTCCGACTTTTTAACCGTATTATTCAGTGGATCAGCAATATTAAAGGAGTTTGTAGTAAAAAAAGATAGATCCGTTTTCGAAATTATTATGTTATTGCAAATATTGATTATTTTTATAACTTGCCCGATATACTTACCTACTATCATAACACTATCACATCAGGACGCTCGATTTTTTAACAAAATGGGTTAATAAGTTGACCCACTTAACAATGTAACAACATTTATTGTTTCGTAAGCATCAGTTATACCAATGGCAATACTAAGTGGGATTTTGGGAATTAAAATTGTAGTTATCATCTACAGAGGTAAACCTCTCCGTAAAAGTGCTTACGTGTTATGAGCACTTTTATAATTATTTTATTGCTATAAGGTAGATAATTAACGACCGCATTAGGCTCAAAGTAACCTTAAGTGATGGAATATCAACGGCAGGTATCAGCTTGCAGTGAGCGTTAGCCATAACAACCTGTTAATCTTAGGATGATGCCAAAGTTGTCTCTATTTTCTAGCCGCTTGTAAATTTTTTTAAAATGGCTCAGAAATTTTCACACAAAACATACGATTAATTTTTCTAATCTAGCTAAAGCCATAAAACTATTTAGCTAAAGCCCTCACTTTATTTCAAGTTCGACATCAGCTCAAACAGAAGGCACTTGGTTGTTTTGGCTTTAAACTAATGAATAAAGGAATTAAATTAAACGGATAATTGAAATAACTAGCGTTAAGTCACTATTTTTAAATCAATCGTGTTTACATTAGGATGATGTAAATCACTCATTATTTAAAATAAGACATCTTTAATAAAGGGAATAGTGATACGACGCTGCTCTCTGATTGATGCCTGATCAAGCTGTTCTAATGCGGCAATTAAGCTGGTCATATCGCGTGATAAACGATTAATTAAAAATCTCGCCACGTCATCATTCATGGTTAAACCCCGTTGTTGTGCACGGTATTGCAAGGCAAATGACTTCTCTTTATCTGATAAGGGTTTTAATTGTTCCGTTAAGCCCCAACTTAGCCGAGAGACCAAATCAGGCAAAGTAATATTTAACTGGGCAGCGCTTTGATCACCGGTAATAATCAGGCATTTGTTTTGCTCAACCATACGGTTATATAAATCAAACACGCCTTGTTGCCAGATATTATTACCCGCGATCAATTGAATATCGTCTAAACAGACTAAATCAATATTTTCTAAACCGTCAAGTACATCAACCGAAAGTTGAGTAAGCTCAGAGAACGACAAACACAACGAAGTTATGCCTAATGTGTCGGCATAGGCACAACTGGCGTGTAACAAGTGACTTTTACCGACATCGGTTAAACCAAACAAAAATAAACTGTGTACTTGTTTGTTTTCATCACCTATATGATCGAGAAAGTGCGTTAACTGTTGCACCACCATTTGGTTGCTCTCACTTTTAAAACTCGCGAAAGTTTCATCGTCGGGTAATTGCACAGACAGAGTGAGTTGCGAAACTTTCTTCACTTTTTACCCCAATTAAATACCGGTACTTGTTCTGTGCCCTCAGGCGCAGCGAGGGGGTCAACATAACGATTGAGCTGTTCACTCAATTTTAATGAAGCAAGCAAAGCTTGTTGTGAGCCAATTAACGACAATTTAAAGCGCCGATTAGTACCTTTCGCACTGACCAATTGAACTGATTGCACAGCAGACAATTCTGCAAGAAAATCTGACACAGCTATCAAGTCTACTAATGAGGCGATATTGGCTACATCTATTTCAAACTCGTGACTGTTAGTTGTTGATAAGGCATATTGCTGATAAATAATATCGGTAATATCAGACAAAGCAGCACTTAATAATTCATCAACGTTATTACCTAAGTATTGTTCGCTAAACATTTGTACATGCTCATTTTGCGGATCGGTCATTAAACTCCAGTCTACTGCTAAACTATTGACTTGGCACTGAGGACAATCTAAAAGATCATTTTGGTCAGCAACTAAGCTTGAGTTTGAGACTCTAATCACCACTACAGCTTCTGCCATATAACGCGCAGACGCTTGTGCTACTGGTTTTGAAAAACGGCCCCAAACATCAGTTAATGTCAAAGCATTAAGGTCAGTTAAGTCCATTATGGGCATAACTAATGGTAAACCACGCAACTGGGAAAAATCATCAATAACGCGGGGTAACAACGAATTCGATGTTGCAGAAATTATCTTACGTTTAAAGCCATCTTCCTCAACCAACCAGACCATCACTTGTGGTCTTAATTGCCCCCAAATCGGCAAGTCACTGGCTTTAAACAATTGATTGATCTTGGCTTCGTTAAAGGAAACATTGAGCAATACTTTGTTATTAGTGCGAATATATTGATATTGCGTAACATACATGCTGTAGTTATTTATTGCCTTGGTAATAAGCGGATGATCAATGTCATTACCGCCAACCTTGACTAAAATTGCCCGCAAGGCATTTTTAAGTGCTTGATTACGATCGCCATTTGATTGTGACGCTACAGCCACTTTTGCGCTGTACAAGTTTTCGACCTCGATAGCGCTAATTTTAAGCGGTAATACAAGGCATAAGAATATCAGATAATTTCTGAACATATTTAGCATTAACATGTGTTTCATAATGAAGATCTTATCATAATGTTGCTGATTTTTATCACTTATAAAAAATAAATTATTTTAAAGATTTTCAGCACGTCTTTGCGCTGATAGAATGTGCGCCTTTATCATACAAGCAAACTAACAACATAATTGAGGTTTCCCCGTGAGCGAAGAAAAACAGTCTTTAAATTATAAAGATGCTGGCGTTGATATAGATGCAGGTAATGCCCTAGTTGAAAATATTAAAGGTGCCGTAAAACGCACTACTCGTCCAGAAGTTATGGGGGGGCTAGGTGGTTTTGGCTCTGTCTGTCAACTTCCTACTGGCTATAAAGAGCCTGTACTTGTTGCCGGAACGGATGGCGTTGGTACAAAATTGCGTTTAGCAATAGATTTAAAAAAACATGACACAGTCGGTATCGACTTAGTGGCTATGTGTGTAAACGATTTAATCGTGCAAGGTGCTGAGCCACTATTCTTCCTTGACTATTATGCTACAGCAAAACTTGATGTTGACGTTGCTTCAGCCGTTGTGGAAGGTATCGCAGAAGGTTGTGTACAAGCAGGTTGTGCATTAGTCGGTGGTGAAACCGCTGAAATGCCAGGCATGTACCACAAAGGCGACTACGATATCGCTGGTTTTTGTGTGGGTGTAGCTGAAAAGTCACGTTTAATTGATGGCACTAAAGTAGCCGCAGGTGATCAACTTGTTGCACTTGGCTCTTCTGGTGCTCACTCAAATGGTTTCTCTTTGGTACGTAAAGTATTAGAAGTAAATAACACCAACACCGATGACTTACTTGATGGAAAACCATTAGCTGAGCATCTTTTAGCGCCAACAAAAATTTATGTTAAATCAGTTTTAGAACTGCTTAAACATGTTGATGTGCACGCCTTGTCACATATTACTGGTGGCGGCTTTTGGGAAAACATTCCACGTGTTTTACCAGAGAGCGCTCAAGCCATTGTTGACGGCAATAGCTGGCAATGGCCGGCCATCTTTAATTGGTTGCAAGAAAATGGCAATATCAGTGAACATGAAATGTATCGCACATTTAACTGTGGCGTTGGTATGATCCTCGTAGTACCTGCTGAGCAATTAGCACAAAGCATCGACATTCTTAACGCGCAAGGTGAAAACGCTTGGCATATTGGTGAAATTGCTGATCTTCAAGCAGGCCAAGAACAAGTTATTATAAACAAAGGTTAATCATTGATGCGAAGCCGAATTGTAGTACTTATTTCCGGCGGCGGTACAAACTTACAAGCGATTATTGATTCTTGTAAGCAAGACAACTATGGTGGCGAAATCGTCGCCGTAGTGTCTAACAAAGCTGACGCCTATGGTTTAACGCGAGCACAAGATGCTAACATAGCAACCTCTGTGCTTTCACACAAAGACTTTGATAGCCGAGAAAGTTACGATAGTGCCTTGGTCGCCGAAATTAACAATTATCAGCCTGATTTAATTGTGTTAGCCGGTTTTATGCGTATTTTAACCGCTAAATTTGTGCAAAAATTTCAAGGTCGCTTGATCAATATCCACCCTTCTCTATTACCTAAATATCAAGGTTTACATACCCATCAACGCGCCATTGACGCCGGTGATATTGAACACGGTGTTAGTGTACATTTTGTAACTGAAGAACTTGATGGTGGTCCGGTAATTTTACAAGCAAAAGTCCCTGTTTTTCCAGAAGACAACGCCGATGAACTTGCTCAGCGTGTACATCAACAAGAACATCGTATTTATCCTATGGTGGTTAATTGGTGTTGTACTAAGCGCGTAACTATGGCAGAAGAATATGCATTATTTGATGGTGTAATTTTACCTATTTCGGGGTATGCTAGCGAAGAATAGTATTTAATTTAGAGAGTTTACCATGTTGAAATCATTACCTTATATTCCTTTACTTTTGTCTAGTCTCACCTTTAACGTCATGGCAGCAGACAAAGAAAATAGTGTAGTGATCCCTGCATTTAACGCTCAATATACTATTTTGCGAAACAACAAAGCTGTTGGTGAAGCCACACGTAAGTTAAGCTATTTAAATAATGGCTTAGCGAAATACAGTTATCAGACAGAAATTGAATGGTTAATTTTCTCAGATAGTCGTGCAGAAACCTCTATTGTTAAGCTTGAAGGCTATAAAGTAACGCCAACAAGTTATGAATACAAACGTGAAGGTACTGGCTCTGACAAATATTATAAATGGCGTTATGACATAGCAAATAATAGCGCTATTGATGAGAAAAAACAGCAAACAAAAAGTATAGACTTCCCTGAGAACATTCAAGACTCGCTCAGTTACCATCTGCAGCTTCGTCTCAATATGATCACTAATCCCGAACAAGAGCATTTTGTTTACCCTGTGATTAAAACGTCAGGTTCAATCAAAAATTACGTTTATCAATACGACGGTGAAGAAGAGCTAATGTTACCTTATGGCTTGGTAAAAACCATTAGACTTAAACGTGAAGTTGTAGAGAAAAAGCGTATCACCTACGCTTGGTTTGCACCCGAGTTAGATTACCTGTTAGTTAAACTTTATCAAATTAAAGCGGATGTTGAGCAATTTGAAGTACAATTAAAGTCAGTGACCAACACCGATGTAGCAACCGCTTCAAGCAAATAATTAAACCTCAGTAAACTTTTAATAATTTTCCTATCAGTTATCGTAAAGTGGTTAAAGTAAAAAGTGTAAAAAGTAACTGAATTAAACATGGTTAAAGTAAAAAGTGACTCAGTTATAAGTCACTTTGTTTAACCACTTTTAAGCTTTCATTAGTCTTGTTTACTTTCAAAAATTAGCTGGCCTTTACAAAATAGTAAACCTTCGCCTACTTGCATTTTTTGCCATGTTTCATCGTCAGTTAATGGTTGAGTCGCGATAACAGTAACAATATCATTTTCGGTAGTTTCTTGATCAAAATTCACCACCATTTCTGCATCAATCAAACTCGCTTTACCAAAAGGCGCACGTCGAGTTAGCCAATGTAAATTATTGGTACAATACACCAATAAAAAATCACCATCGGTTAACAATAAATTGAATACACCCAACTTATTGATTTGCTTACATAGCCCAATGATATAATGAAATAATACTTCAGCATTAGGCTGATCGCCGTCAAACTCTTCTAAAAGTTGATCTAATATCCAACAAAAAGCCTGTTCGCTATCGGTTTCTCCAATAGGTAAATGATACTTTGTCGCTAACGTAGATTTAAAATCAGCTAATTGGCCATTGTGCGCGTAAGTCCAATTTTTACCCCACATAGGGCGAACAAATGGGTGGGTATTAACCAAAGATACATTGCCAGAGTTTGCCTGTCGTATATGACAGATCACTGTTTCACTTTTGATCGGGTAATCAGTCACCAACTGAGCAATAGGTGAATGTGCACTCGGTAGCGGGTCTTTAAAGCTGCGACACCCCTTGCCTTCATAAAAAGTAATACCCCAGCCATCTTTATGTGGCCCAGTATTACCGCCTCGCTGCATTAAACCACTAAAACTAAAACAAATATCCGTAGGTACATTGGCACTCATGGCCATTAATTCACACATAAAATAAAACCAATAAAAACAAAAATTGATGAAACTAACACCAGAAAAGTACCGTGTTAACCGTTGAGGTATAATTAAGAAAAAATAAAAATAATCTATTATGTAAACTCAAATTAATCGAGCTTATTTGTCCATTTTACTTTGTTATAGGCAGTAATTAATACTGTTTTAATTCTTTACAGCAAATAATCCTAGTAAAGGGCGTTAGTAATGATAAATAATTTGAAATTATCTAGCAGACGAATTAAGCTTAAACTATTACGCTGGTCTGACCTTAAGCTCTGGTCTGACTATAAACTTTGGCCTGACTTTACCAACGTTGGCCAAAATATCAACATTAAGGGAAATATGTGGACTACTTAACTTGGATACTCATTGCTATAGCATTATGCGGGTTTATGGCTTATTCACGCGCCTCACTCTCAACATTTACCATAGCATTTACCTTACTGATGATCGTCGGAACTTTTTTCCACGTGATCGCTTTCTTCGGTTGGCTAATTTTTGTCATTATTGCCCTGCCATTAAATATTGCTGATGTGCGAAAGCAGTATATTTCTAGTCCATTGCTCGCTATTTTTCGAGGCATTATGCCCGAAATGTCAAAAACTGAGCAAGAAGCTATTGACGCCGGCACTACCTGGTTTGAAGCGGAACTATTTCGCGGCACGCCCGACTGGAAAAAACTTCATAACTACCCTAAACCAAGATTAAGCGCAGAAGAACAAGCGTTTTTAGATGGTCCAGTAGAAGAAGTTTGTCGTATGACTGATGATTGGCAAACAACCCATGAACTTGCCGATTTAACACCCGAAGTATGGCAATACCTTAAAGATAATAAATTTTTCGCGATGATCATTAAAAAGCAATACGGTGGCCTAGAATTTTGCGCCTATGCTCAATCTTGTGTCTTACAAAAGCTTTCCAGTGTCAGTACCGTTTTATCATCTACCGTTGGCGTACCTAATTCACTCGGTCCGGGTGAATTATTGCAACATTATGGCACCCAAGAGCAACAAGATTATTATTTACCGCGACTAGTTAAAGGTGATGAAATTCCTTGTTTTGCCTTAACGAGCCCAGAAGCGGGTTCTGATGCGGGTGCGATTCCTGATTTCGGTATTGTATGTCGTGGTGAGTTCGAGGGTAAAGAAGTACTTGGCATGCGTTTAACATGGGATAAACGATACATCACCTTAGCCCCTGTTGCTACGGTATTAGGTTTAGCATTTAAATTACAAGACCCCGACCACCTGTTAGGTGAAGAAGAAAACTTAGGCATTACCTGTGCATTAATACCAACAGATATCGAAGGTGTTATTACCGGTCGTCGTCATTTTCCACTCAACGTGCCGTTTCAAAATGGTCCAACCCAAGGTAATGACGTTTTTGTGCCATTAAGTTTCATCATAGGCGGTCCTGAAATGGCAGGACAAGGCTGGCGTATGCTGGTTGAATGTTTATCTGTGGGCCGCGCTATTACCTTGCCTTCAAATAGTACCGGCGGTATCAAGTCGCTAGCATTAGCAACGGGCGCTTACAGTCGTATTCGTCGCCAATTTAAAATAGCTATCGGTAAAATGGAAGGTGTCGAAGAACCATTAGCACGCATAGGTGGTAATGCCTACTTAATGGATGCGGTAACCACTATGTCGACAGGCGCAATTGATATGGGCGAAAAACCCAGTGTGGTGTCTGCGATTGTTAAATATCACCTGACCGAAAAAATGCGCACATGTGTCGCTGATGCTATGGATATTCATGGTGGTAAGGGTATTTGTATGGGCCCTAGTAATTATCTTGCCCGTGCCTACCAAGGTGCCCCTGTTGCTATTACTGTTGAGGGTGCAAATATACTGACTCGCAGTATGATTATTTATGGTCAAGGTGCTATTCGCTGCCATCCTTATGTGTTGGCTGAATTATCGGCGGCAAATAATGAAGATAAAACACAAGCACTGAATGATTTTGATCATGCCTTATTTGGTCATATTGGCTTTGCGATTAGTAATATTTGCCGCAGTGTGTGGTTTTCTTTTACCGGCAGTTATGCCCTTAGCGCACCTTTTAACGATGAAACTAGACGTTATTACCAACTAATGACCCGTTTTAGCTCAAACTTAGCCATGCTATCTGACATTGCTATGTTAACGTTAGGCGGAGATTTAAAACGTAAAGAGCGTATTTCAGCACGACTGGGTGATATTTTAAGCTATTTATACTTAGCGTCTGCCACCCTTAAACGTTACAACGATGAAGGCCGCCAAAGCGCTGACTTACCCCTAGTACAATGGGCCTTAGAAGACAGTCTATACAATATTCAACAGGCGATTGACGCACTCATTAACAACTTCCCTAATCGGATAGTGGCGAAAGTATTGCGACTGATCATTTTACCGCTCGGCTGTTGGTTGAAAAAACCGTCAGATATAACCGATCATAAAGTGGCGGCCTTACTGCAGTACCCGAATGAAACGCGTACACGCTTAGGAAAAGGTCAATATCTTACGCGTGAACCCGGCAATATTTTAGGGCAATTAGAACAAACGCTTGAAGATATTATTGCTTGTGAACCTATTTTCGAGAAAATTTGTCGTGAACTTGGTCAGCGCCTGCCATTTTATCAACTCGATCTTGTTGCTGCAAAAGGCTTAGCGGCGAATATTATCACTGAAAAAGAAGCCGCATTACTCACCGCGACAGAAATTTCGCGCAAAGCGACCATTGATGTCGATGACTTTGATTCTGACTACTTAAAAGCGGGTTAGTTTTTAAGTAAAAATCATGGTTATAAAGCCCCTTACTGCCAACAGCAATAAGGGGCTTTTTTTTGTTCAACAATTGATTAAGTTAATGTCAGCCTACATCAGTGCTAAATTTCAACCATCAATTTCAACCAATAGTACAAGGAGAATATTGGCCATTATTATTGCCATAAAGCGCTAATAAAAATGCCACTAACGCTTTGTGCTGTTTGAAAAACCAGTTAAATTAACTGATTAAGTTTAAGCGCTAAATAGCGAAGCTTGTCTGAATTAGCTTGTCTGAATTAACTAGGTAACAAAACATCAACACATTAATTACCCAGTAAGAGTATGCCAGAAATTTTTTGCTACTATTTATACTAGCTTCCTGCCTATGATTTATTCTAGTATTGATAATCTAGTATTGGTAATATTAGCCATTGAAAATAGCCATACAGGCACAAGCCTTTATTAACAACTTCCCCTTGAGCTTGTGCCATAAAATGACTTTTAATTTTAACCGTGACACAGCACTATAAATTTTACATTTAGCATTCGATATTTAAACAAAGTATAAAAGGTTAACAAAATGAAATATGTTCGATTAGGCAGTAGCTCATTAGAGGTGTCACCTGCTTGTTTAGGCAGTATGACCTGGGGATTACAAAACAATCAAAGCGATGCTAATACCCAACTCGATTATGCTCAATCACAAGGTATCAACTTTGTTGATACGGCTGAAATGTACGCTGTACCACCTAGTGCAGAAACTTATGGCAAAACTGAGGAAATAATTGGTCATTGGCTTGGTGCTAATCCATCACGTCGTAAAAACATTGTGTTAGCATCAAAAATTGCGGGTCCCGGATTCTCCTACATTCGTGATGGCAGTAATATATCAGGTGCCAGTGTTATTACCGCTGTTGAAGCATCATTAAAACGCTTACAAACCGATTATATCGATCTTTACCAGTTACACTGGCCTAACCGTCAGTCTCCTCACTTTGGTCGGCACTGGCCAAATGGCATTAACTATCCACAGGTTAATGTTGAACAACAAAATGAAGAAATGTTAGACATATTACAAGGCTTAGATAGTTGCGTTAAAGCGGGTAAAATTCGTTATTGCGGACTATCAGATGATACACCTTGGGGCATTAACCAGTACTTACGTTTAAGTGCTGAACATAACTTGCCGCGTATGGTATCAATACAAAATGAATTTAGTTTGTTACATACAAAAGATTGGCCGTATTTAATTGAAAATTGTGTCAATGAAGATATCGCCTATTTACCTTGGTCGCCACTGGCAACAGGGTTACTGACCGGTAAATACCTCAATGGCCAACGCCCAGCAGGTAGTCGCTTTACCTTTATGCAACGCAATGGTCTTTTTAGAGATACAGCAAATACTTCAGCCGCAGTGCAGGCCTACGTCGACATTGCCAAAAAACATCATATTTCGCCAGCCCATTTGGCTTTAGCTTGGTGTAAGCAAGTACATGGTGTAACTTCAACCATTATTGGCGCAACCAATATGCAACAATTGACAGAAAATATTGCGGCTTTTAAGCAGCCACTGACCCCTGATGTACTGGAAGATATTAAGCAGGTATTGCAACGGTTTCCATCACCGTTTTAGCCAGAGATATGTTTAGCTATGCCTGTCCTTTAGCATTGCTAAACATATGCATAGTAAAAAAGAGTAATCTTTAGCTGCTGGATTAATTTTCACAGCAGCTTTTTCTATTTTTCAACCGCAGACTTCAGCCATATCATATAGAAAAACCATACAAACCTCTGAAGTGCATAGCTAGACACACTAAAAAATAAAAAATTTACAACAAAACTGACCTTTGCTGACAGAATAAAAAAAGGCCATATTTCTAATGAAATATGGCCTTTTTATTTTATTATCTAGGTTAAGTTTTACATAAAAATCTAGACAAAAACATCAGCAAAAATATTGCTAAAACTCATTGCTTACAAGAAAGATAATAACTCTTCATCTAACTGCATTAAGGTTTTAGGATCAGCCATCATAGTTACCGCTAATGACTTAGTACGTGGTAATAAGCGTTCAAAGTAAAATTCAGCTGTTTTAATTTTTGCACGATAAAAATCTCTGTTTTCAACATCAGTCGCTAATTTTTCATAGGCAGCTTGCGCCATTTGCGCCCAAAAATAAGCCATAACGATGTAACCTGAGTACATTAAAAAGTCTACTGAAGCAGAACCAATAACGTCACGATCTTTTTTAGCTTTAAGGCCTAGGCGAATAGTATATTGTTGCCATTTCGCTACCGATGTACTTAACGGCCAGATAAACTTGTTCATTTGACGCTTATGTGGATTGCTCGATATCATACTGTGATCTTTACAGAAAATAAGTATCTCTTTAGCAAAAGTATTTAACGATTTACCACGAGTCATTAGCACTTTACGGCCTAATAAATCTAGCGCTTGAATGCCGGTTGTGCCTTCGTAAAGCGTTGATATACGGGTATCACGAACAATTTGCTCCATGCCCCATTCTTTAATGAAACCATGACCACCAAAAATTTGTAGACCATGATTAGCACTTTCCTGTCCAAGCTCAGTTAAAAAGGCTTTTAAAATGGGCGTGATAAAACCTAAACGATTATCGGCTTTTTTACGGTCTTCTTCAGTTTTAGCATTATCTATATCATCAACAATTTTTGCGGTGTAATAGATCATCGCACGACCGCCTTCACTAATCGCTTTTTGGGTCATTAGCATTTTGCGTACGTCAGGATGACAAATAATAGGATCAGCGACTTTATCGGCATGTTTTGTACCGGTTAATGAACGCATAGACAAACGCTCTTTCGCGTAAATCAATGAATTCTGATAAGCCAATTCAGCGGCACAAACACCTTGTAGTGCCGTGCCAACACGTGCGGTATTCATAAAGGTGAACATACATTCTAAGCCTTTATTTTCAGGACCAATTAACACCCCTTTGGCATTATCAAAATTAAGTACTGCTGTTGATGAGCCTTTAATACCCATTTTATGTTCTATGGAACCACAAGAAACATTGTTGAACTCACCAATAACGCCTTGCTCATCAGTTTGCATTTTAGGCACAATAAAGAGTGAAATACCCTTAGTACCTGCGGGCGCACCCGGTACTCTTGCTAATACAATATGAATAATATTATCGGTTAAGTCATGTTCACCGGCTGAGATAAAAATCTTAGTGCCGGTAAGGTTATAGGTACCATCACCATTTGGCTCAGCTTTGGTTTTAACTTGGCCTAAATCTGTACCACATTGCGGTTCAGTTAAACACATAGTGCCGGTCCACGACCCTTCAATAAGGCGTGTAAGGTAAAGTGCTTTTTGCTCATCAGTACCATGAGTATCAATAGTATTCATCGCACCATGACTCAAGCCCGGATACATGGCCCAAGACCAGTTAGCTGTACCCATCAATTCAGACATTACCATGCCTAGTGATGACGGTAAGCCCTGGCCACCGTGCTCAACAGCATGTGACAAACTAGGCCAACCACCTTCAACAAATTTCTGATAAGCTTCTTTAAAGCCTTTAGGGGTTGTGACAACACCATTATCAAAAGTACAACCTTCTTCATCACCGCTTTGGTTAATAGGTAGCAGTTCATTTTCACTAAATTTTGCACACTCTTCTAAGATAGCATCTACCAAATCAGGCGTTGCTTCTTCAAATTCAGGATACTTTTTGTAATGATCGTAATACTTGAATACATCTTCAAACAAAAATTTGATGTCTGCTATCGGTGCTTTATAACTTAGCATGCTTAACTCCTAACACTTTTAATAATAATTTTTTGCATTACTGCACAAGTGATATCGAGTATACACAGATCCAATCACTGGTCCAACCACTATTTTATTTTTTACTAAAATAAACAGCTTGATTACAATATAAACCCTTTAAAACATATGGTTATGGGTGAGTTATACATTGTGTAACATATGATTTCAGACAATAAATAAGTAATAATTAAAGTAATAGTGAGTAAAAAGCTTATTACGAACAAAAAATTAAATGAATTTTCTAATCTTCAATAAGCCAATCAAGGTAACATTGCATAAACAGTTGCCAGAATTGCTGACCACCCGAAATTTCAATCAATTGCTGCTGTAGCCGCTGTAATATGACTTCATCAATAACACTACTGGGGTCTGGAAAAAATTGTGCCTGGGTTTGTTGACCATGATCAAACAGCAACTGCATACAAGCGATATAACTCACTAAACTCGTTGCTACTAGCTCTACTTCCCAACCTGCTTCAGCTAAAAAACCAGTATAAACGGGTAATTCTGCTTGATTGGTGTCAACAAAATACGGATCACCTAACTCGGTATCTCGGGCAAAAACCTGCCATGAGGTTTGCCAACAGCCTTTTTCTTCGCCAGATAAGTCTTCACTGGTTGCCGATTGACCTAATTCACTCATGCCAAAGCCAAGCTGTGCCTCATTTAATTCGTTTTGAGTTGCTACCTGCTTAAATCCTTGTGGGCCAAAAAAAACTTCTTGGTTAGCTGAGGTATTTAAAATACTCATCAGTTTTTTATCTGTCATATTTACCTAATACATTTATAAAATTTTGAGAACGTGAAAACTCATACCAATTTCATTAATTAGCTGGTCTACTTTATGCGCAGTAAAAATGGCCAAATATAAGGCATTTATTTTAATAACTAGTGGTTCTAATTATTAAATAAATAACGCAGTAATTGGTTATTTTAACCAGTAAAAATGATCAGATAATTAATGAGATTGGTATTGTACGCTACTCAAAGCAAGCGTATATCAAATTAATTAACCTTTAAGCCATAAAACACCAAAGATGTATTGCTCAAATATTGTAATTAACGCCGTTTGTAGTATATCTATTGGTTTTAGCGCCACTGTCGACAATAAGTCATATAATCTAGGATACGACTAACCGTAAGCCTCAAGACAATTGAGTCAGTAAAAAAGTTTCAAGCTTAACTAAAGAGTAGAACTTATACCGCCAACTTGACGGGCTAAAGCTAAACTTACCCGTTCGGAGGTGCGAACTGCACCGGTATAATGAAAGGTATAACAACAAACATGGTAACTTTTATTACCAGATATTTTTATGGTGTTAAATTAATAAGATGTGAATTAATAAGAAATATTGTACGCCATCCCCTTACATTTTGTATAAATATGGCAGCTAGCCGTATTCCTATTGACTAAGCAAGAATCAAACACTAAAGCATTACCACCCAATTTTTGCGTTTTAATCTCTAACGATGAAATTAATGTATTTTGGTCAATATTATGATCCCTAAAGTCTAGTTGGCAATAGTCAGACTCAACGAAGCCAACCTGCGCTGCGCCTAGTTTCCAGACTTCATTGTAGGTATATCTTTTAACCGCATCTTTACGCATATGATTTTCTATTTGATTGACCAGGTAAGTATCTGCATTAGAATTTACTCGCACTGAAGAACAACCCGCAATCGCTAAAAAAGTAATAATAAAAGTCAGTTTCATGTTATTTCCCTGTTTCATGTCATTTCCCTATTAAACTTAATAACCTTATTAATGGCGCTATTAATAACTAAAATTGATTAGCTAATTGAGCGCCTAATTGAACACCTAATTGAGCGTCTAATTGATAAAACAGCCTAACTGCCATCAAAATAAACGCGACAGAAACACAATATAAAGTGCGTTGAACTTACCCGTTAAAATGCTACAAAGTTAACGGGCCATTATGGGTAGCCTGCTCCTGCTCTTAAATTTTGACATTATATGGTAGTTTTAAGCTCTTTATTGAGGACTATGTCGTTTTTTAGCATTAAAACAATTAAGTACACTAAGTTCAGAGGCGGAGTAATACACAAGGCTACACCTATTATTGTTGCTATCTTAGGGTTCGAGGTTTTATGTTTACCTAAGTAATAACTTAAACCACCTACGATAAACATTGAGTAAAATATTAATTCACCCACAAATGTTATATTAATATTCAAGAGATTTTTCCTTTTACTAAGACCTATTCAAAAGGCTTTATAACTAAGTAAAATGTAGATGAGTAAAAATAACTCACCGCATATTGTCAAAGCAGAACATAGTGTTAACTAGTTCGCTTTCAAAATGTAAGTCTGAGCTTATTATAAAAGCACAATAATTCAAAACATTAACTAAAGTATAGGTACGGAAAATCGACAAGGTGCTAGTTTTCAAAGCCCTTTACAGTAATATATTAAAGTAAAAAAACTGATTTTATATTTTCATAAGCTAACTATAAAGCTAAATTACTTTTTCAAATTCACTCATCTAATTAAAGCTAAAATCTCTTTAAACTCATCAGCACGACAATCTTTAACAAGTTCATATAAGCACATTTCTAAGCCTGAAATATCTATACCTCTGTTATCGAGTTTATTTATTGCTAAGTGTTTATTGGCTAGAGTGCGTGAAGACACACAGTCACTAACAAGTTGCACTTTGTAGCCCAACTGTTGCAAGTGTAGCGCTGTTTGATAAACACAAATATGGGCTTCAATACCACAAATAAGCCAGTTATCAATATTAGCTGCTTTAACTTGCTCGATAAACAAAGGCGTTTCACAAGCATCAAAAGTAAACTTAAGCGTTGGCGTTTGCTCGGCTAATAAAGCGCTAAGTTCAGCAACTGTCGCACCAAGTTTCACTGGATTTTGTTCGAGCCAAATAATGGGTAAACCAAGTGCCTGAGCACCTTTAATCAGCTTGCCACAATTAGCAACTACCACCTCACTATCATAAACCATGCGGGCAAGTTTACCCTGAACATCAGTAACAATAAGCCCTGTACTCTCTTTTTTTAACATACGTCCACCTTAAACTGAAACCTTATCGCACTAAAAATTTGAAAAAAATAAAATGCTTAACAACTGTTAACCATAATACTCGTGTTAGTAATATCGAATTAAAAGTAACATTTGGCAAGATAAAATAGGTGTAGCGTTAACCGCTAACCCATTCATAAAATTATAAACAACACCATTTAAAAGTAACAAAAGGAGTCTGAAAATTCATCTTTTTAGATAAAATATCCAACGCAAGGCCTGATAAAGTTGACGCTAGTTTTTCAGCTTACTGCAATCATAACGAGGAAAGAAGGAAGGAAGGCCAAAAGCGATGTTTTGTCCTTTTAAAAGCGTCAATTTAGCGTGAAAGGTTAACTGTTCTGATATTAATAAATACTACAGCTTCTCATTTCTTTCATCTATACATTCATATGAGCCCATCTCAAATTCACGACAAACCCATGGTCTGTTTTCATAGATTGAACACATTAATGTATCTCGATTAAGGGCTGAACATTTACCATCATCTAAGCGCCGCATTGATTCATGCCCATACGCATCAACATATATATGGTGATGTGGCACACCAGTATCTGAAATAATTCTAACTTCTAAACTACAACAACATGCCTGACAGTTTGAACATAAGATTTCAGGCACCGGCAAATTTTTTACTTTAATATTCATAAACAACAATAATAAGCTCAACAGCCCACAGGATACGCTATAGTGATAGGGTTCTCGAGCTAATAATACCAAGGCTAAAATAATAGCGAATAAAATAGTTAGCTAAAATGCCGCGCTGAGTGAGAACAACCCCTTATACTTTTATGTTTGAGGGCTTAAGCAATTTTAAAATACACAATATTCACCACTAAAACAGGTAAAACATACGCCAAAAATTGAATCCCGGCTTGTTGGTGTTTACTGACTCATTTGTCTACTGCTTTACTGAAAACCTCTCGTGATAGCGATAAAGCGCTAGGGGAAATAAATAGAAAATATTCAACATGTTGGCAACCTTTACTTTAAAACTCATCGCTATTAAGCCTGTTGAATTTAACCATAAGTGAAATGATTTTTATTAACAGCAGGTCTTTAATTATATCTACATAACTATTTATTGATTCACCACATCGATGCGAGATTTTTATTATGAAAAAAACATTAGGATTAGTTTTATCAATATCGGTGCTTTTTTATGCATCATTCGCCAACGCAGATAAAGCCATTTTAGCGGGTGGTTGTTTCTGGTGTATGGAATCTGATTTTGAAAAATTACCCGGCGTTACAGATGTTGTCTCAGGCTTTACGGGCGGTAAGATAAAAAATCCAACTTATCAAGGTGACCATCGAGGCCATTATGAAGCAGTAGAAATAACCTACGATCCAGACAAAGTGAGCTACCAAAATATATTAGATCATTATTGGGTGAATATTGACCCTTTTGATGCAAGAGGTCAATTTTGTGATAAAGGGCCAAGCTACCTAAGCGCCATTTTTGTTGCTAACGAGCAAGAAAGAACATTAGCTGAACAATCAAAAAAAGCAGTTATAGCAGCGTTTCCTAATCAAGCCGTAGTTACACCTATATTAACCACTAGTACTTTTTATCCTATTAAAGGTAATGAAAGCTACCATCAAGATTTTTATAAAAATAGCCCAATACGATATAACGCTTATCGTTGGGGCTGTGGTCGAGATCAACGTTTAAAAGAGATTTGGGGTGATAGAGCAACGCATGATTAATAAAGATGATCTTGCTGATTGTAAAGTAACACATGCTACCAAAAGCATTAGCTACGGCACTTCGAAGGCTAGGATTAGGCTTAGCCTCAACAAACATGACTAACATTTACCAGTTAATATTAGTCATGTTTAACGGCACAAACTACACAATTTCCGTTCAAAAAATTGAAGAGCCGCTTTTAACAAATCAGTTGGCAAGAACAGAGCAATATTCGCTAACTAAGCTTCTTTGCGTTTGGTTTTTATTACGCTATACATGTATACAACGATGATGCTATTTATTAAAAGCAATGAAAAACTAAGAAGGCTATAAGTTACAACAAATTTGTAAAGCTCAAAAGGCAAATAAATCGCACCACTAATTAAAGCCAGCCATTCAGTCCACTTAAGGCCATGCCATAAACCATATGCTTCAACAAATCGAATGATTGAGTACAAAAGTGCCCCAAAAGCAACAAGAACAAGATTAGAATTATTCAACTCACCAATAGTACTTATAAATATACTGGGATAATGACTCGCAGGATTAAGATGTAAGTGAGTCAATATTCTCTCGAATAATTGTGGAATATTCTCCCCAGTAAACTCATGAAGACCAAGTCCAATGCCTAGTGCTAACAAGCCTTTAAATGCTTCAAAGATTGCAATCGGCTTTAACCCTTTTTGATTCATATACTTTAAATTCCAGTTCTAAATGCGCCAAAAAAAGTAAATAACTATGAGGCCTAATCCCCTGATAATAGTCTAAATAATGCTTGATTAAAATTGTCTAGCGAAACCTAGTTAACTGTTACGCATTCTTGTATGTTTTCTCGTTAATAGTTTTACCAACCAAGCATTTCAGGATCTGTTTCGTTACGAAATTTATCTGATAATTTAGCAAGTAAAATTTCATCAACAAGCCCTTCCCTGCGAATTAACATAAGTTGTATCTGTGCTTTTGACCTACTATGCCCATCAAAAAGTATCGCCATCTGCTTATCTCTATTTTGAAGTAATTTATATAATAAAAGGTACCGGTTATGAACATTATTTTTTTGATCTAAAATTACGTCTTGTGATTCTCCCAGCACCATATATAACTAAAGTGCAATATTTTTCAATTGCCTTATCCTTAAGCTCAGTGAACACTTTCCAATCTGATTCTTTCATAGTCACTTCCTATTTCCAAGTCAACCAAATGAACGATACCTTACTAAACATCAATAAAATAGTTGGTTAAAATGTTGAATTAAATAAAAACAGCCAACTCATTATTATTTTCATAACATCCTCGGTTTAATATTGTATTTGCCTGTTGCCCCACTAAGGAGCTAAAAATTTCTTGCTAATATATTGAAGCACAAAAATCACAAACTGTTATTTGTCGTTCTTGACTAGCTTGTATGGCAAACACTTGGGTCGCCAAGTACGTTAAAGGTTTTGAAGTGGAATGAGTAAATTTAAAAAACGATCGCCACTTAATTGCTCACCATGAATTTAAGCGGTTGAATCGAAATAAATAAACGTCTGTAAAAAGGATCTTGGTCTCAGCGCCACTCTCAGTTATATTATGGCTACATTTACGATTATTTAACGACTTTTTATGAATATTCGCTCTAAACTAACGTTGAGTTTTGCCGCTACGGTTATTTTGCCTATTATTGCTATTGCGATTGTCAGCATATCAATGACGATCTCTAAGTCTTCAACTAGCTTTGTAGAACGCACTCAGGATGAGTTAAGACAAGTAGACAACGGCTTTCAACTCTTCTTTCAACAAATCAAAGCTAACGTGAAATTTTTAGCTCAAAATAAATTGACAGCCCAACTTCCTGAGAATACTCATACTTATATTGACTCTGATCATATGATGGAGCCAAAAAATGACTCTGTCGAAGAATTAGATTTATATAAACTATATGAAGATTTTGGTTCATCACACCCTGATTTACTTTACGTATACACAGGCACCAAAGAAGGTGGCTTTGTTCAATATCCATTAGAAGTGCTTGGAGGTTATGATCCAAGACAACGTCCTTGGTATAAACAGGCACTAGCCTCTCCCAACGCTCCAATTATTACTGAAGCATATCAAGATGTCATAGGAAAACCTGTAGTAACTTCTGCGTTAGTAGTCAAAAATAAGCAAGGTGATATTATAGGCGTACAAGGTCTAGATGTTACCCTTTCAACATTAACGGATATATTAAGTAATACAAAACTAGGTGAAAGCGGCTATCTCATTCTTATTGATGAGTCAGGAACCGTATTAGCTGATGCCAAAACACCAGAGAATAACTTCAAAAATATTAAAGATCTTTCATCATCATTATTTTCTATATTACAAAAAAGTCCAAATAAAGATCATTTTTCTACCGAGCATTTAGGGGAAGATGTTGATGTTGCCAGTTATTATTCAAAAGAATTAAAGTGGCGTTTTGTTGGCGTCATCCATAGTGATGAAATTTTAGCGCCTGCATTTAGTATGAGCCAAACCATTACCGTGATTGCCTTGATCATGGTGACATTATTTATTGCCATGGGATTTTGGTTAGCCAATCGTATTGTTCAACCCATTAACCGTGTGGCTGAAGGTTTACGTGATATTGCACAAGGTGATGGAAATTTAACTAAGCGACTAGAGATTATTGGTCAAGATGAAGTCAGTGAATTGGCTCAATGGTTTAATCAATTCTTAGACTCGATTCATCAGCTTGTTGTTGATATTAAAACCTGTGCATCAACATTAAATGTGGCGTCTAATGAATCGGGTATACAAATCGCTGATGTAAAAGCAGTAAGCCATAAACAAGAAAAATCAATAGATAATGTGAATAACCTTATCGCAACAATGACAGACATCGCACATCAAACCTCAAACGACTGCCAAGAAAGTTCAACGACTATTATGAAAACTGAAGAATACTCAAAAAAGGGAATTTCGTTAATTTCTGTCACGGTAAGTGAAGTGAGTTCGTTAAATAAATCGTTAAGTGAATCATCTCAATCGATGAAGTCACTTGAACTGGAAAGTGAGAATATTACTAAAATATTAGATGTTATCAGAAGCATTGCAGAACAAACTAATCTGTTAGCACTTAATGCGGCTATTGAAGCGGCAAGAGCTGGTGAGCAAGGGCGAGGTTTTGCTGTGGTCGCAGATGAAGTAAGAACATTAGCGCAACGCTCGCGAGGCGCTACCGAAGAAATTGATGCTGTATTGATGAACTTGCTAGATAAAACACGTGTTGTTTCTCAACAGATGGCCGTGAATGTCGAACAATCGAAGCAAACTATCGAAAAAATTGAACAAGCGAATCAATCATTTAACGAAATCAGTTCTTTGGTTGGACAAATGAAGGAAAATATCTCACGTATTACTCAAGCCGCAGATCAACAGCGCAGTTCATCGGACTTGATCAATGACGATATTAGTGGCATTAATCAATCGGCAAAAGGTATTGTTAATACTGCTGATACATTGGCCGATGGATCGAATGACTTACTTATTTTATCCAAAGATTTAACAAATTTAGTTGGCCGCTTTAAAGTCAATAATTAACACCTGATATTAGTATTAAATAACGAACCCGTATATATTAACTATGAATACGACCCTGTAACAAATTTTGTTACAGGGTCTAGCCAACGGTTATTTACCCTACTTGAAAGGCTTATAATTGCTCCGCACTATGAAGTTGCATAGTAAAAATATAAGTAATACCCCCCATATACCAACAATACCTGAACCACTAAACCCTGCAGCTATTACCAAAGGTTTTACAATAAACAAGTGTGCTAAAAATACAGGAACAATTAACCATGCAACCATTTTATAGTTTGGAGATAGTTTGATTTTTTTATCACACTTTGGACATGTTTTAGGATTACCAAATTTATTTAGTGCTTTAGAGAAAAAGTGTAATTTATAACTACAGTGAGGGCATTTCATATACTATCCTTAGTAATCTAACGTTAACAGCAGGCGCGCGCTTTTCGCATCGCTTGGCTCACCTGGTTAGGCATTTTTGTACTTTATTTAGTAGTACTACGAATACACCCTAACAGCTTCGTTGACCTGCCACCGGGCACACGAACGAACTCAAATGCCAGGGCGTACTTGGTTAGACACTGATATTAAAAGTGGTTTTTAAGAGCCATGATAAGACACCACTAAAGAGAGAAAAATGTAATTGCCCTTTTGTTCGCGTTGATTCCCATGCTTTAAATTGATCATCTTTCATTTGATTTAACTTCCATGTTTGAATGACACCAGCGCCCCAATAAGAGGCAAATAATTATTGGCTAAATAAGCGACGAAGGAGCAAAAACCAACTTTTTTTGTCCTTTTAAACAACTTATATTTTAATTATCAGCAGGTTCCTGAGTTGATTGCTTTTTACTCAACAAGCTAATCAACTGGACTTGAGATTCAGCTATGGACTTCTGAGATCCTGCAATATCTGTAATACGGTTTAGTAATTTGACAGCAAAGACGATAATTCCAACTACAATTGCGAGTTGAAAAATAATGGCTAAAAAAGCTACTCCTGCGAACATATACGATCCTTATATAGTGAATGAAACCTAACGCCTACTTAAGCGGAAAAATATAGTTGACTAAAATGTTAAACGGAGTGAAAACAGCCAACTGGATTTTTCCGTTTGAAGTTCTTGTTAGTAGTGTTTTAACCCACCGAACTTTCTTTTTTGGCAGCACGATTTTTAATTATACCTAAAGATAAGAATACTATAGATGAAATTAAAAACACTCCAGAACCAAAAAAATCTTGTTCAATAACATTATAAATTAAACCTAAAAACATAATAAAAGATGCACTTAGATAATATTTAGATTTAGATGATGACTTACTTTCCATTAATACTTCCCTGAAATTGATAACCGATATTTGTTGATGCAACTAATGGCCAAATAATGACCAAATAATGACCAAATAACAGTTGGTTAAAATAAGTGACGCTGGAGCAAAAACCAACTGTTTTTTGTCCTTGTTGAATTGCTTATAGTTCGACCAAGCCACTTAATTTCATAAAGTAACTTACTATTAGATTAAGTGGAACATGCTTCTGTTGGTTACGAATATTGAATGGCAAACATCCAATGTTTCTAACAAGACGTTCGAACCAACAGAGCAACTCGATTTCAAAACGCATACTCAGGGATTGCCTACCACGACTATCTATAAGACCTGCGAGAAACGAGATTTAAGCACATTCCACCGTTAACTTTACGCGCAGGAGCTGCAAAATGAAAGGTTATAACGCTGATAATTTCGCTGCCTTAATCGGCATTGATTGGGCAGATAAAAAACATGATGTCTGTGAGCATCCCAGTCACACAGAAAAATACCACTATTCCATTATTAAGAGCACCCCAGAAGCATTACACGACTGGGCAATGAGCCTTAAAAAACGCTACCCCAACCAGAAAGTTGCGGTGGCCTGTGAACTCACAAAAGGCCCCCTCATTTATGCACTCACTAAATACAATCATCTGGTCTTATTTACGATCAACCCCTCAGCTGTCGCTAATTTCCGTAAAGCCTTCACGCCAAGTGGTGCTAAGGATGATCCCACTGATGCATTTTTACAAGTTGAAATACTCACCCTACATATGGATAAATTATCCATCATCGAACCTGAATCAGCGGCTATACGCTCTCTGGCACAGCTGGTTGAATATCGACGAAGCTTGATACAAGACAGTGTAGATTTATCGAATAAATTAACCGCTACCTTAAAGAATTACTATCCGCAAGTACTTGAATGGTTTAAAGAAAAAACACTTATATCTTCTGTGATTTCATCAGTAAATGGCCTTCACTTGCTAAAGTTAAAAAGGCAAAAAAACAAACGCTCTTAGACTTTTTTAATGGCCATAATTCACATTACGTCCATGTTAATGATGCCCGTATATTAAGTATTAAAAATGCTATGCCGTTAACAGAAGACACAGGCGTGATAGAGCCAAATCAACTCTTAGTCGAAGTGCTCATCACGCAATTCAAAGTGTTACTCAAGGGAATTGAATCGTTAGATAAAGTGATAAAACGGGCTTACAAAGCGCAACCAGATAAAGTTATTTTCGATAGTCTTCCTGGTGCAGGGCCAAAACTTGCACCGCGCTTATTAGTGGCATTTGGTAGCAATAGAGAACGTTACCATGATGCCTCAGAACTACAAAAATATGCAGGTATTGCGCCTGTGATTGAACGTAGTGGTAAGAAAATGTGGACACATTGGCGGTATAGTTGACCCACCTTTTTAAGGCAAACTTTTGTTGAATGGGCAGGATTTTCTATTCGTTATTCGTTTTGGGCAAAGGCTTATTATGAACAACAAAAAAGCAAAGGAAAGCCACATAATAGCATCATAAGATCACTGGCTTTCAAATGGATTAGGATCATATTTAGGTGCTGGAAAACGAATAGGCCTTACGATGAATCTAAATATTTAGCGGCATTGAAACGAAGAGGTTCGCCACTGTTAAAATTTGCAATAAATAGCTAAATTTTACTAGTTGTCCACCTCAGGGCGTGTTGTTAGGTTGATTAGCGTGCTGAGAAACGGCTTGGAAAACTGCACCATTAATTTCCCATAAAAGGTATATGTAAAAGCATAAGCCGAAAATAGGAAATATAACCCATGCAGACCAATCAGGAAGAGATAAAGCTACTTCAAATTCTGCCACTAAAAAGGAACAAGCAAAAGTTAATGCTATAACAAAGTAAAATCGCAAACTGATCCATTTGTTATGAAGCTTCACAGCCTCAGAAACAAATTCATTTTTCTGCTTTTTATTTAACCCCTCTAACTCAGGGTAATCACCAGTTTTATAATACATCGAACCTGAAACCTAACGCCACGTTAAGCGGCAAAAAATTGTTGGCTAAAATTGTGAACGGAGTGAAACAGCCAACTGTTTTTTGTCCGTTTGAACGCCTTGTTAGCCGTATTTAGCTCTGTAGAAGAAATCTACGAAGATCTCGCTCTTGACGCATGACATGTAATATATAAACTTTGTCGCTATCCACTTTATAGAAAATACGACAAGGATTAACATTAACTTCACGGTAATTTAAGTTAATTAATTCAAGTGGTCTTTTACCTGATTCAGGATGGTCTTCTAACCTAGATATTTTGTCAAATATTTTGTGAGTCAATTTCTTAGCCGCATCAATATTACTTAAAGCAATATACTCAGCAATATCATTTAAATCATCAAGAGCTGGAGATGTCCAAATTATTTCAGCCATTTGCTCATTTTCTCTTTTGCTTCTTGATTCGAGAATGTATTACCGCTTTTAATTGCTTGCTCACCGCGTGCAACACCCTCAAGAATTGCCATTCGTTGCTGCATAAATTCATAATCGTCAACATCAACTAAATATGCCGATGGTTGCCCATGCTCAGTAATTAACACAGGTTCTTTGGATATGTGAAGGTCAGCTAAAATTTTTGTAGCTTGACGCTTAAGTGTCGTAACAAGTTCAACTCTCATGATAAATCCTATTTAGAACTCAAATAATGTATCACTATAGTATCACAAAAGTTCGAGGTTACAACTATACGGCTAACGCCTCGTTAAGAGGCAAATAATATGTTGGCTAAAATCAGCGACGCAGGAGCAAAAGCCAACTGTTATTTGTCCTGCTTTAACGACTTGTTATGTATCTTTGCGCCGATGAAAGAATAATGAACCTAACATAACCAGAGCAATTAAAAATAGTGTGTAAGCTGTTTCTTTGTCGGAAGATACAACATCATCCAATGAATAAATTTTAGTTCCATCGAGGCGAAACTCATAAGCCATTGCAAAATCATTTTCATTAGGCAAAACAGAAACGATTACGGAACGACCGATTAAATCCTGTTTTTTATCATCACAATCAGTTCTCAGAGAAAATTCTTCTAATACTTTGTAGGAAGAAATACTGCCATTGCTTTTTAACACAACAGTTGGAGCGCCGTCTTTACTACCTGAATTACAACTAATGGACTCAATAACTCCAATTTTTTGAATTAGCTCAGTTCCGGATACTTCATCCTGATTTAATTTCAAGATACCTAACCCGATAAAAAGCATTAAAAGTAAAACCCAAGCACCGTACTTCAATATTTCACCCTAGATACATAACGCCACGTTAAGCGGCAAAAAATTGTTGGCTATAATGTGAACGGAGTGAAACAGCCAACTGTTTTTTGTCCGTTTGAACGCCTTGTTATAAGCCAACTCTAATTACCCAAAGAACTCGGACAAATTCAATCGCAACTAACGCATAAAGTACAAGCAGTGGTACTTTCAGCCATAGATTTGAAATGACTGTATCAAGTTTTTTCCACGCATGTACTACATTTAAAGAGAATAAACCAATGCCTGCGATTAGAGATATTGTCCCTATGAAATATTGATACGTATTATGATCCGCTGCATAATTATCTCGCAAGATAATTACTGATATGGCTATAACAACTGATGAAAGAACAAAATTTCTGATGTTATCGAATATACTTTTTACTAGATTATCAGTTAATTGCATACTACTCCCTGAAGCATTGGCTTATAACGCCGCAATAAGCGGAAAATTACTGTTGGCTAAAATGTTTGAGGCACGAAAAACAGCCAACTGTAAATGTTCCGTTTGATTGCCTTGTTATATGCCGATTAACACTAAAAGTAAGACTCTACTAAAGGTTTACCAAAGAAAACCACCATAGTTAAACCTGCAACTGAAAGAAGCATGCTAAAAAAAAGTACTAACGCAGATCCTCTCAGAATCATATTGAATTTCCACCATCCAATATTCTCTATATCAATTTTTTTAATTTCCTTGATATAAGTTTGAAACAATAAGAATCCAGCAAAGAAAATCAGAACCCCTAAAATGGTAAATTTGAAGATAATATCCATATTAGTGACACAATTCCTTTAGGCATATAACGCCCAATTAACGGGCAAAAAATTGTTGGCTAAAATTAGCGACGAAGGAGCAAAAGCCAACTGTTTTTTGTCCCTGTTTAATTTCTTGTTAGGTGTACTTTAACTCTTACTCTTTTTACAACCTGCATGCTTAGCACCAAATTCTTTGAGCCTTTTATACGCTAGGTTCATACCTATTAGTAACGATATTGGTATTGCTATTGATACACCTTTAATAATTTTATAAATAGTAACTTGGTCTAATACATCAGATGTAAAACCACGAAGAAATACAACAAAACACATAAATAGAAATGCGAAGAATGAGTAATAAAAGACTTTTCTTCTAAACCATTTACTTTTTGCCAGTTTAATCATAAATTCCATTTTATATATTTCACCTGAACTCTTGGTACACCTAACGCCCCATTAAGAGGCAAATAATAGTTGGCTAAAATAAGCGACGAAGGAGCAAATAGCCAACTGTTATTTGTCCTGCTTGAACGGCTTGTTATAAGCCTGTTTGTACAATGCTTTGACTTTTAAAGCGGGTTTAGACTTATATAAAAGATAAGTAGATATAAACATACTTGGAACAAACAAAAATAAAATAGCACCAGCAAAAGCATTTTTAGCTTCTGGTGAAATGGCCGCAACACACAAAGAGCCACTTACTAAAAGAGTTGAAATAATAATTCTTTTTAAAAATCCTCGAACACTTTTGAAAATACTATAACTTTGATAGAAAAAGAAAATACCAATTAAAGCGGCAACTGTAAAAACAAAAAGCTTCTCGAAGTTGTTATGAAGAAACAAATAGACAGCTATTCCCGGATACATAAATAGTATTGAAAGAGTAAAAGTTAATTTGTAATCTAGAAATTTAGAATGCACCGAAATCCTTTAAGGCTTATAACGCCGCAATAAGCGGCTAAGTAATAGTTGGCTAAAATGTGTAGCGAAGCGAAACGTAGCCAACTATTGCGTGTCCGTTTGATTGCCTTGTTAGTTGCTAGTAGTTAAAACCACCAATATTAC